>CAZTYP010000016.1:0-35499 GCA_964617555.1 uncultured Melioribacteraceae bacterium
AACATTTTAATCACGTAATAAAATAAACAATCGGATAATTATTATGAAAAAACTTAAAAGAATTTTAATCGTTTTTTTTCTTATTTCAGTCTCTTTAACGGCAAAATCCGGACAACAATTTGCAGCCCTCGGGAACTTAAAACTGGATAGCGGAAAGATATTACTAAATTGCAATATCGGCTACAGAACATTCGGAACGTTGAATAAGGATTCGTCCAACGTAATAATTTACCCTACATGGTTTGGAGGAACATCTGCACAACTTACCCCTTTAATAGCTCCCGGTAAGTTGGTTGACAGCACAAAGTATTTTGTAATTGCCATTGATGCATTAGGTAACGGAGTTTCAACCTCACCGTCAAATTCCAAATTACAAAGCGGTAAAAATTTTCCGCAAATAACAATTAACGATATGGTAAAAGCCGAATACCGCTTGCTAACCGAGCATTTCGGGCTACATCATATTTTTGCCGTTATAGGCGGGTCTATGGGAAGCATGCAAGCGTTGGAATGGGTTGTATCGTATCCTGATTTTATCGACAAGGCAGTTCCTTATGCCGCCACTCCACGTCAATCTTCTTATGACCTATTGGAATTGAATTTTAGATTAAACATTATCGAATCGGAAAGAGAATTGGGCGCAGATGACAAAACAATCCAAATTAAATTGAATTACATTACACAACTTTTTGTCCGTACCCCTGAATATATTGTAAACAATGTTCCCGTAGATAATTTTGAAGAGTTTTTAAATAAAAAGGTTGTTCGCAAAAAACCTTCCTCCACTTTTACAATAGATAATTACAGAACACAATTAAAGGCAATGCTTGCACATAATATTTACCGAAATTACAATAATTCCGTTGATGAAACAGTTGAACATATAAAAACAAAAATCTTTTTTATAGTAAATAAAACAGATCATTTATTAAATCCGGCACCGGCAATTGAGCTTGCAAAAAAATTGAATTCAAAATTATTAATACTGGAGAATGACTGCGGACACATTGGCATCGGTTGCGAAATGAAAAGATGTTCCGACGCCATTCAAAAATTTTTGGATACAAAGAAATAACTTATAATAATTAAATTTGAAAATAAATTATTAATTTTACATCCTATTAAAATAAATTTATTAAAATAATAAGGAAATATTATGGCTGAGCACAAAGCGATTGTGAAACAAGTACAAGGAATCACTTTTATAGGCAAAACGGATGATACGAACAGTTGGGTAACAATGGACGGACCGGATACATTCGGCGGCAGCAATGCTGCTATTCGTCCTAAAGAACTTTTATTATTGAGCCTTGCCGGATGTACCGGAGCGGATGTTGTGGCAATCCTCCAAAAAAAACGAGTAAAGTTAGACGGATTCCATGTTAATGTTTCGGCAGAATCAACCGAAACGCATCCAAAAGTTTATTCAAAAATTAATTTGGAATATGTTTTTACTGGAAAAAACATAAGAGAAAAAGATGTTGAAAGAGCAATTCAACTTTCGCAAGAAATATATTGCGGTGTAACGGCAATGCTACAGAAAGCTGTTGAAATTACTCACAATTACAAAATTGTAATTCCGGAAGATTAAAATTATTCACAAATAACAGCAATTATAAATAAAAACCCCGCCATTTACCGACGGGGTTTTTGATTTTAAAAAATTATTTGTTTGATTAAATATTTTTTTATTATTTCATTAAAATCATTTTTTGGGAAATTGTTTGACCGTTTGCAGTTAATTTATAAATATAAGTTCCACTTGCCAATCCAGAAGCATTAAATGTAACTTCGTATGTACCTGCAGCTTTAACTTCATTATTAATCAAAAATGCAACTTCCCTTCCCAGCACATCGTAAATTCTTAAACTTACTTCGGCTTGTTTATTAAGCCCGAATTTTATTGTTGTAGAAGGATTAAAAGGATTAGGATAGTTTTGCGACAAGAAAAATTCTTCAGGTACAAAATCTTCGTTAACACTAACTTCGGCTTCCAAATCTAAAATTGCAATTGGTACTCTGTTCGGTTGGTTTCCGTCCGTGTAAATAACTTCCAAATATTTATCGTCGTCAACATTGGCAATTTTTACTATATCGTATCGTTGCCCAACGTGGTCAACTAATCCTGAATCAATAATTTCGTAGGTGTAACTTGTCGAATCCCCGATATCGCCTCCTTGATACTCAATTCTGTAAATTGCGCCTTGGGGTTCAGCACCTCTGGAGCCGAAAACAATATCCATTTTGCCGTCCTGGTCAATATCCCCAACAGCACCACCGTTTATTTTTCCTTTTGTATTTAATCTGGCAACATGATATGCTTTTAATATTTCAAACACATCGGGCTTTAGCACGGTAAACATATTTTCGGAAGACCATCCTCCCACAACAATCTCTTTTGCACCGTCACCGTCAATATCCACAACATGGGCAGATTTCCATGACCCTCCGGGAGCCGTGGCGGCAACTGTAACAGGGTTATCCCATGCACCGTTATTATAAGAGACTATTGTTATAGCACCGGAAGATTGTATGCAGTACATGGAATTATCTAGAACCACAAAATCGTAAAAAGTGGAAGCTGTAGCATCCATAAGACCTTTACCGGAGTGCTCCAATGTCCAAACCTCGGAGCCGTCGCCGTTATCAGGGATTGTTGAAACGGAAATTACTCCGAACCAGTAATTCTTTTTTCTGTCTATAAAACAAAGTTCGGTCACTCCGTCGGAATCAATATCCGCAAGTTCAATTTTAAAAGGGCGAAGTTCAACATTGTTTTCATTAATAATTGTCCATTGACAATTAGGTTTGCTGTTTCCAAACATATCAATACCAAGCCCGTTGCTGCCGTCTCCTCTTGCTTCAAAAACTAAAATTCTGGGAGGGTTTTGATTATCGTCTCCTAAGTAATTTGCCGGAGCCCATATTATTTCCGGCTTACCGTCATTATCCCAGTCACCGTATGTTACCGCAGCCCAGCTGTTTTGGCGTGGAATATCCGTTATTGTTGCCATCCAAACGGAATCCCACACACCAGTATCGGGGTTAAATTCAAATTCATAAATTTTCGGAATTTCTTCCGAACCACCTTGGTCCATCATATTGTTTACAGCATATATTTCTTTACGTCCGTCTCCGTCCCAATCAACGCCGGCAACAATTTCTCCGAAACCTGTATTTTCAATTTGCGGAACCGGAATTTCGTAACTGCGTGTGAACTTATCTTGTGCCCAAATTGTTGTTATCCCTAATAAAAGAAACAAATAAATATTTTTTTTCATTTTTCCTCCAAGATGTTTTGTATCAATCATATGGAAAAATAAGGAAAAGAGTTATGAAAATAAAGAGACAAATAAAAAGATATCGGGACAATGAATATTTATTAATTATTTCTTTTATTTTATAACATTTTATGCGTTATTTACAGAGTTTTCTGTTTTACCTTCAAGAAATGCTTTAATGTTTCTTACGGCAATTTGCATCAACCTTTTACGCGCAGCAATTGTTGCCCAAGCAATATGCGGCGTAATAACCGTATTGGCGGCAGTAAGCAACGGATTATCTTCTTGCGGCGGTTCCGAAGAAAGGACATCCAAACCAGCTCCTGCAATTTTACCGGAATTTAATGCCTCCGCCAAATCGTTTTCATTAATTAATCCGCCTCTACTTGTATTAAGCAAGTAAGCATTAGGTTTCATCAAATTCAGTAATCTTTCATTTACAAATCCGGCGTTCTCATCGGTTAAAGGGAGATGCAAAGAAATTATATCGCTTCTGAGAAAAACTTCTTCTAAATTAACCGATTCAACATAAACCGGTAAATCGATTTGTTTACTTCTATTGTTTACTATTACTTTCATTCCAAAACCATTTGCTACTTTGGCCACACCTCTTCCTATTTTACCAAAACCTATTATTCCCATTGTTAATTCCGTTAATTCTATTAAAGGAGCTTTTGCATAACTGAAATCGGAAGAACGACACCACTCCCCCGTTTTAACCGAAACGTTATGAAGGGCAACTTTATTCATCAACTCAAGTAACAATGCAAAAGTATGTTGCACAACAGAATTTGTACTGTAGGCCGGAACATTGGTAACAACAATTCCCTTTTCGCTTGCCGCTTTAATATCAACAACATTATATCCCGTGGCTAACACCCCTATGTATTTTAGTTTATCTAAACTCATAATTATTTCCTTTGACAGAATGGTTTTGTTGGTTAAAACAATTTCGGCATTCTTACTTCGTTTTATTACATTGCTTAAATCCGTTCTATCGTAAACTGTTAAATTGCCTAAATTGTTTAATGCTTCCCAACTTAAATCTCCGGGATTTAATGTATATCCGTCCAATACAACTATATTCATCTTTACTTCCTAAAATTATTCGAATTGTAATTAGAACTTAAATATATTATTTTATTCGAAAAGATTACATAAAATCTGCATTGTAAAAGGAATTCTTAAAATGATAAAAATTTACATTAAATTTCCGTTATTGCTAATTATATTATTATTTGTTTCTTCGTGTAAGCCTAAAATTGACGATGTAAAAAAATTCCATAAACAACTTCTTACCATTGATACACATGTGGATATCCCGATAAAATTGGTTGAAGATTCAACCTATAACCCAGATAAAAGGCATACTATTGAGGATTCGCATGCCAGAACCGATTTTCCCAGAATGGATGAAGGCGGATTGGATGCCATTGTTTTTGTGGTTTGGACAGCTCAACATGAATGCGACAATTTACACAGAGCCGAAGTGAATAAAAAAGCTCACGAAATTATTGATAGAATTTATTCCGTAATCAGCGCATCAAATAAAGCCGAGATTGCATTTACCCCTAATGATATTTTGAAAATTAATACCGAAGGAAAGCATCCTGTGCTTATCGGGATGGAAAACGGTTATCCGATTGGAACAGATATAAAAAACGTTGAACACTTTTATAATTTGGGTGTACGTTACATTACCCTTTGCCATGTTGAAGATAACGATATTTGTGATTCTTCTACCGACGAGAGTGAAGATGAAGGGCTCACCGATTTTGGAGTTAAAGTAATAAAAGAGATGAATCGACTTGGTATTATCATTGATGTTTCACACATTTCCGACAGTTCGTTTTATCAAGTAATTCGTTTTTCAAAAGCTCCTGTGCTTGCTTCCCACAGCAATGCACGCGCATTATGCAATCACCCCCGTAATTTATCCGATAAGATGCTTAAATTGCTTGCACAAAACGGCGGTGTTGTAGATGTGAATTTCTATACCGGATATTTGGTAAAAAGTGATGATGATTCTACGGAATCTTCTGCTACAATTGATGATGTTCTAAATCATATAGATTATATTGCAAAACTAATTGGAACAGATCATGTCGGTATCGGTTCTGATTTTGACGGCGGAGGCCATGTTAAAGGATTGGAAGATGTTAGCCAAATGGCGAATATTACGAAAGGATTACTTGCACGCGGATATTCACAAGAAGATATTCGGAAAATTTGGAGCGGTAATTTTTTACGACTTTTCCGAAGTGTTGAAAAAGTTGCAAAAAAAATGAAAAATTCCAAATTGTAATAGTATCCGTTTATTTATAAATTGGTATTAATATTAAAAAAATAAAGGAGTGGAAATGCAAGCCATAACAGGGTTATCAATCATTATAGTAATAGGGGTTATCTTCTTTCTCATCCTTTTCACTTATTTTGTACCTATAGGGTTATATATTACAGCATATTTTTCAGGAGTAAAATTAAAAATATTTAAAGATTTGGTAGGAATGCGTCTGCGAAAAGTTTCGCCCGTAATTATTGTACGAAGTTTAATTTCGGCAACAAAGGCCGGCATTAATTTAGACCCTTCGTTACTTGAAGCCCACTACCTTGCCGGCGGAAACGTAATTAAAGTTGTTAATGCATTGATTTCCGCCAATAAAGCCAATTTGGAATTATCTTTTGAAAAAGCCGCTGCCATTGACCTTGCTGGACGTGATGTTCTTGAAGCTGTTCAAATGTCCGTATTACCAAAAGTAATTGAAACTCCTCTTGTTGCAGCTGTTGCAAAAGACGGAATACAATTAAAAGCCGTTGCAAGAATTACAGTGCGAGCAAATCTTGAACGACTTGTAGGTGGTGCTAATGAATCCACAATTCTTGCGCGTGTTGGCGAAGGTATTGTTTCTACAATTGGTTCAAGTACATCTCATAAAGATGTTCTGGAAAATCCGGATAATATCTCCAAAGTTGTTTTGGCTAAAGGCTTAGATTCGGGAACTGCATTTGAAATCCTTTCGATTGATATTGCAGATGTGGATGTAGGAACAAATATCGGTGCAATTTTGCAAACCGACCAGGCAGAAGCGGATTTAAAAGTTGCACGTGCCAAAGCCGAAGAACGACGCGCGGCAGCAGTGGCATTAGAGCAGGAAATGACTGCGGAAGTTGCAAAGATGAAAGCAAAAGTAATAGAAGCCGAAGCACAAATTCCGCTTGCTATGGCAGAAGCATTCAGAAACGGCAACCTCGGTGTTATGGATTATTATAAACTCAAAAACATTCAATCGGATACGGATATGAGAAATTCAATTGCCAAACCCGATACGGATAATAAAGAGGATAGAAACAAATAATGGAAGATTTAATTAATTATTTGGTTTTAGGATTTTTTATCATCAGTTTTCTTTCTTCATTATTTAAAAAAAAACCAGTTAAACAAGAAATAAAAACCGGTACAAAAAAAACCGGTAATGCTCCAATAACAAATACAGATGCAAATGAGCCGCTCGACCCGTTTGAAATGTTCTTGAGTAACTTTAAAGAAACCGAACCACAGCATAAACAAGAAGAGCTCTCCGAAGTTGATAAGTATTTTGAAGAAGCTCTGCAAAAATCAACCGATTCGGAAACTCCGCCCGTTTCACAATCTTATAATGATTATATGGCGCCAAGCAAAAAAGAGGCATCTATTGAAACGGAAAACGATTTATCAAGAAAAAAGAACTTGCCTCCTTTGTCTGATGTAAACAAAAGAAAAAACAAAGCAAACGAAATACGTACTGCTCTGAAAAACCCTACAAAACTCAGAGATTATATTTTAATAAACGAAATATTAGGTAAGCCGAAAGCATTGCAAGAATAATGGTAAAAAAATATAAGTTGAGAAAAACCGAAACGGGCATTCAAAAACCGATGATTGATGAAGCCCGTTTTTCTATTAATTATAAAAAAGTATTAAACCCCTCGCAATATCTTGCCGTATCGGCACTTGAGGGAAATTATCTTGTTATTGCCGGCGCTGGAACCGGAAAAACAAGAACACTTGTTTACAGAGTTGCAAGACTAATAGAATCGGGCTACGATCCAAAATCCATTTTGCTCTTAACTTTTACACGTAAAGCAGCTCGCGAGATGATGAATCGTGCAACGCTTCTTTTAGATAATCGTTGTTCAAAAATTAATGGCGGTACATTCCATTCCTTTGCCAACATTACACTGCGAAGATATGCAAGAGCAATAAAATTAAACCCCGATTTTACTATTCTAGACCAAGGAGACAGCGAAGACGTTATTAATTTAATAAGAGGCAATATGGACATTGCCAAATTAAAAAAACGATTCCCGAATAAACAAACTATCTTTAAAATACTCAGCCTAAGTATTAATACTTCAAAATCTGTAGAAGATATTCTCCTTGAAAATTATCCTCATTTTAGCGAGCATATTAATCTTATTTTGGAAATTGGAGAAAAATATAAAAAATACAAAAAAGCTAACGATTTATTGGATTACGACGATTTGTTAGTATATCTTTTAAAATTTCTTACGGAACAAAGTGAGATTGTACACAGATTACTTTCATCAATTAAGTTTATTATGGTTGATGAATATCAAGATACAAATAAATTGCAAGCCGATATTGTAAAAGCTCTTTCCGCAGGCAATCAAAACGTTATGGTTGTCGGTGATGATTCACAATCTATTTATTCTTTTCGTGGAGCAAATTTTAAAAATATTATGAACTTCCCTAATTATTTTGATAATGTTAAAATTATCAAATTGGAAGAAAACTATAGAAGCACACAAGAAATATTAAATTTCGCAAACCATCTCCTTGATTCTGCCTCGGAAAAATTTACAAAAGAACTTTATACAAAAATTTCCGGTGGTGAACCTCCTGCACTTGTTACCGCACCAACCGATAATTTACAATCAAGATTTATTGTTGAACGAATCTTGGAATTAAGAGAAGAGGGCGTTCCGTTAAATGAAATTGCCGTACTGTTCCGTTCTTCATATCACTCTTTCGATTTGGAAATTGAATTGAACAAAGCCAATATACCATACGTTAAATTCGGCGGGATGAAATTCGTTGAGACTGCCCATATTAAAGATGTCCTCGCATTTTTACGCGTATCGCAAAACGGGAAAGATTTTGTAAGTTGGTATCGAATACTTCTTTTACACGAAGGGATTGGGCCGAAACGTGCACAATTAATTATAAAAACAATTAGTGAAAATGACCTACTTAACAAAAATTTATCTGAAAATATATTAGATAAATATATTCGAAAAATTTTAAACTTACTTGAACTTATTCAAAACATTAAAAACAATTACCAATTACCCGCTGACAAAATAGAGATAATCTATGGTTATTATAATCGGCTTTTCAAAAAGAAATACGATGATTTTAATAAAAGGAAGAAAGATTTGGATGCATTGATTAACATTGCAACTAATTATGCAACCATTACCGACTTTCTTGCCGATATGGCTTTGGAACCGCCGCAAGATTCCGTTGCCGATCTTGACGAGGAAGATAATGAAGATGAATTACTTACTCTGTCAACCATCCACTCGGCAAAAGGATTGGAATGGTATGCGGTTTTTGTAATCCATGCGATTGACGGGTTTTTCCCCTCGGGTAGAGCAATGGAATCCCTTGAATCCATTGAAGAAGAAAGGCGTTTAATGTATGTTGCGGTTACCCGTGCAAAACGAATTTTACATATTTCTTACCCTGTAAATATATTCGACAGATACAGCGGATATACTTTAGCAAAACCCTCCCGTTTTATTGCAAATATTGATGAACAATTAATTGAAGAATGGCAAATTGAGGAATAATTATTATGTATCTCCTTATATATATATTGTTTAGCGTAATTTTTATCCTTCTTTTCTTTAATTTGGCAATTTATACCGCATTGAATAAACTTTTCAACTCACAAAATTTAACAACTGCAAACCTTAAAATTTCCGTTGTGATTGCCGCAAAAAATGAAGCAACCGGTATCGGGACTTTGATTTCGGCGTTACAAAAACAAGATTATCCTCAAGCAAATTTTGAAGTAATTATTATTGATGATAATTCTAACGATAATACCGCAACAATCGTTAATAATCTTCTTAATGATTTACCGAACTTTCATTTAATAAAAGCAAAAGAAAAAATTTATGCAGGCAAACGGGGTGCCTTACATTTGGGAATAAATAAGGCAAAACATCCGCATATATTAATTACCGATGCCGATTGCACCCCGCAAAAACAATGGATTTCTGCTTTTGCCGGTAAATTCAATGAAGGATACGATTTTGTTTTCGGCATTGCTCCCTATTATCCGACAAATTCTATTACCAATTTAATTGCACAATTTGAAAATCTTCGAGCACAAATTATTATGTTTGCTTTTGCATATCTCGGGTTACCATATTCTGCCGCTGCCCGAAGTTTCGGATTTTCAAAAAAAGCTTTTAAAAAAATAAAAGGTTTCCGAAATACTACGGAAACCCTTAGTGGAGATGACGATTTACTTTTACGCGAAGCAATTAAACATAATTTTAAAATCGGTTTGGTAGTAGCAAAAGAAGCATTTGTTTTTTCTAACACAAAAGAAAACTTTACGGATTTTTCAAATCAAAAAGCAAGGCACACATCATCGTCGCACCATTACTCCATTAAAGCCCGCTTACTACTTGGAATATGGCACATTCTGAATTTGGTTTCTTTCGTTTCCGTTTTTCTTTTTCCTTTAGGAGTAATTTTCATTTTACCGTTCATTATAAAAATTATAATAGATGCTTTTATTTTAAACAACTTCCAAAACGATTTCAGCTATAAAATCAATCCTTTATATTTTATCTTTTTACAAATAATTTATGAACTATCAATTATTTATTTTTTCATTAAAAGTTTTCGGTTTGCAAACAAATGGGAATAAAAATGAATAAAAAAGAACTAATTAACTTTGCAGTGAAAGCGAAAAAAAAATCTTACTCCCCCTATTCAAAATTCAGAGTAGGTGCAGCGTTGCTGACAAAAGAAGGGAAAATTTATGAAGGGGCAAATGTAGAAAATGCCGTGTACGGTCTGACAATCTGTGCGGAAAGAACTGCAGCCTTTGCTGCAAAATTGAATGGCGAAACAAACTTTTCCGCTATTGCAATAACTTCGGACAGTAAAGATTTTATTCCTCCATGCGGCTCATGCAGACAAGTATTACTGGAAATATGCGGACCGGAATTAGATGTAATTATTACCAACGGTAAGCAAGAAGAAAAAACACTTAAGTTAAAAGAACTTCTCCCGTTTTCTTTTAACGATAAAAACTTAAATGGATAAGTTTAAAATTTTTAATAAACTCGAATAAAGCAGAGTTCCTTTTTCTTTAATAAGCTCTGTTTGTTCCGTTCAATTATCAAACTATTTTTGTATTTTAGAATTTATTTTTCAGGTGATAAATATGGTTGAATTTGTACCGCATCCTGTTCCGCATAATACCGGCTGGATTGAAGTTATTTCGGGATGCATGTTTAGCGGAAAAACGGAAGAACTTATAAGACGCTTAAGAAGAGCAAAGTTTGCAAAACTTAATGTAATTATTTTTAAACCTAAGATAGATGACAGATATTCAAAAAATGAAATCGTTTCACATAGCGAGCAAACTCTTCCCTCTATTGTTATTGAAAATTCCGCAGAAATCTTAGCTAAAATAAAAGATGCCGATATTATCGGAATTGACGAAGCACAGTTTTTCGATAACGGCTTAAAAAATGTTGTACTTAAATTAGCCGAAATGGGAAAAAGGGTAATAATTGCCGGATTGGATATGGACTACAGAGGAGAACCCTTTGGCCCAATGCCTACACTTTTGGCCATTGCGGAATATGTTACAAAACCAAAAGCAATTTGTGTTGTATGCGGTAGCCCCGCAACAATGACACAAAGAATAACAAAATCGAAAGAAACCATTGATGTCGGGGCAACGGATAAATACGAGGCACGATGTAGAAAACACCATTATATACCGTAAATAATTATTTGGAACATTATGGATTTTATTTCTATTCTACGAGGAATTTTCGGAATTTTACTTTTAGTCGGAATTGCATTTCTCTTTTCAAACAATAAAAGAAAAATCAATTGGCGTTTGGTTATTACCGGACTGGGATTGCAATTTATTTTTGCACTTCTAATTATTAAAGGAGATTATTTTGCACAATATTTTTCTCCGTTCGGTTGGCCGAAACAATTTTTTGCATGGATAAGCAGCTTTTTCGTAATCATATTAAACTTTACTACGGAAGGAGCAAAGTTCGTATTCGGTAATTTGGCAATTAGCCCGGGAACAGAAAACAGTATGGGAATGTTTTTTGCATTCCAGGTGTTACCTACAATCATATTTTTTGCATCTCTCATGGCAATACTTTATCATCTTGGCATAATGCAACGTGTAGTACAAGTAATGGCTTGGATAATGGCTAAACTGCTCGGCACAAGCGGAGCCGAATCTTTATCCGCAACCGCTAATATTTTTGTAGGCCAAACCGAAGCACCGCTAATGATTAAACCTTATATAAAAAAAATGACCAATAGCGAAATACTTACCATTATGGTAGGCGGAATGGCTACGGTAGCCGGAGGAGTTATGGCTGCTTACATTCAGATACTCAGCCAAACTTTTGCTCAAACAATGAATCTTTCCATTAACGAAGCACAGTTAATGTTTGCTACGCATTTACTTGGTGCCAGCGTTATGGCAGCTCCGGCAGGATTGGTTATTTCAAAAATCATTTTTCCCGAAGTTGAAACACCCGTAACCAAAGGGGAAGTAAAAGTTGAAATAGAAAAGACCGCTTCCAATGTTATTGAAGCCGCGGCAACCGGAGCAAGCGACGGACTTCAACTTGCACTGAATGTAGCTGCAATGCTTATCGCCTTTATTGCATTAATTGCATTATCAAATTATGTATTGGAAGGCATTGGAGGAATACTCGGAATTAATGCAACACTAATTGCAGAATACGGAAAGCCTTTAAACTTACAACTTATTCTTGGTTTTATTTTTCGCTTTCTTGCTTACGGTATTGGTGTACCGTGGGATAGTGCAATGCAGTTCGGCTCTTTGTTCGGAACCAAAATAGTTTTAAACGAATTTGTTGCATATTTCGATATGAGTTCGTTAATTGCCGCAAAAGAATTGGTAAACGAAAAAACAATTTTAATGGCAACTTATGCACTCTGCGGTTTTGCAAATTTCAGCTCAATCGCTATTCAAATCGGCGGACTTTCACCGCTTGCTCCTGAAAGGAAATCAGACTTTGCCAAATTAGGATTAAAAGCATTACTCGGAGGAGCATTATCCACTTTATTGACGGCAACATTAGCAGGAATACTTTTTTAAAAAAACAGATATGATAGATTTAAACAAAAAATACCGGCAGTTAATTAATGTTATAAAAAAAGAAGCCCCCTTTACTCCGGAAATTGCTTTAATATTGGGAAGTGGATTGGGGGATTTTGCTCACAAAACCGAAATAATTAAAACCATTGCTACTACCGAACTGCCCGGATATCCCACATCAACGGTTAAAGGGCACAGAGGATTTATCCATTTTGCAAAACTAAACAATAAAAAACTACTTATATATCAAGGAAGAATTCATCCTTACGAAGGATATTCAATAGACGAGTGCGTTTTGCCCGTCTTTATCGCTAATCAATTGGGAACAGCAAAAATAGTTTTAACTAATGCTGCCGGTGGTTTAAATCATTTGAAACCTGCGGATTTAATGTTAATAACCTCAATGAATTCTTTCAATATTAAAAATGCTCTTACAAAACTAATTGGCAAAGCAACAGTTGAACAAAAAAAACGGTTTAATAATTTTCCCTCCGAACAAATTAATAATGCAATTAAATCAGCGGCTTTATTGAAACAAATTGAATTAAAAGAAGGGACTTATTGGTACAATAAAGGACCAAGCTACGAAACACCGGCAGAAATTGAAATGACACGCCGTTTAGGAGGAGATGCCGTGGGAATGTCAACCGTACACGAAGCCGTATATGCTTTGGTACTTGGAATGGAAGTAGGAGCAATTTCTTGTATTACCAATTATGCCGCGGGTATTTCTCCTAATAAACTCAATCATCAAGAAGTTGTTGATACTGCGGAATTAGTAAAAGAAAAGTTCGAAAAATTAATTAAAAAACTGATTGAACTTATTTAAAAAGAGCGAGTTAAAAATGAAAGCAGGTAAAGCAATTAAAATAATTATATTCTTTGTTCTTACTCTCTTCTCCCTTTCTATTGCTCAGAATAATAATAATAATGAGAATGATAAAAAGAATGAACAAGAATTCCAGGTAATTCCGGTAATTGAAATTCCTCAAAAAATTGAACAAGTTTATAATTTTTTAGGCAACATAAATAAAATTGAAATTCCGAGCACGGATATAGACAAAACAGAGAAAGAACTTAACAAACTTCTCAAAGAAATAGAGCTTCTAAAAAAAGATACGAAAGAGGACAGATTAAAAAATATAACAGTAAAAAAACTAAAAGATTTCAGAACTAAATGGGAAGCCGATTTAGAAGAATTAGAGACATTTAAAATAACCCTCGAAGAAGCATCTGCACGACTTGATGATGAGAAAACAAAATTAAATGATATTTTAAAATATTGGGACTTTACATACAAGAATGCAAAAAAAGAAAAAGCCCCCAAACAACTTCTTAAACGCCTTGTTACATTAAAAAAAGATATAACAAAAACAGAAAACCAATTACATAAAATTCTGTCCCGAATCCTATCCGCACGTGATAAACTTTCAGTTGAAGAACTCTACATAAATGAAACGATCACCAAAATTAATAAACAGATAGAACAAAACAGGTCCTTAATATTCTCTTTCGATTCACCACCATTATGGACTGCAATATTAGATACCACGTCAACAACGGAATTTGCACAAAATTATGAAAAATCAGTTGAACGAATTCATAATGCCTTCGTAGAATTTTGGGATATGTACAGCGAAGAATTTTATTACTATTTATTCTTTTTTACTATTGTACTGATTATAATACTATACCTAAAATTCTTTTCAAAAAAAATTATTACTGACGAAATAAAAAACGATGAAAAATTTTCGGTTAAAATTTTGGAACGCCCTGTATCGGTTGCAATCTTAATTACAATTTATTTTGCACATCTGTTTTTCCCTCTTGCTTCCTCCGTAATTTCCGAAATAATTAAAATTTTATTAATACTTCCTCTGCTTGTTTTGTTCCCGACTTTTATTGCAAAAGTATCCAGAAAACCATTGTATTTTATTACAATTATTTATCTCTTAAATCAGATAACGGAAATTTCATTAGGCACTTCAATTTACGTACGTATTTTTGTTTTAATTTTAACCGGCTTAATGATAATCGGTTTATATCTAATTGTAAAAATAGATACTACTCAAATTCCTGAACAACGTGTTAAAACCACAAAAACACTTATTAAAATTTCCAAATTACTTATTGTTATTTTAATACTTGCCGCCGCAGGAAATATTTTAGGCAACACCGCTCTTTCTTACCTCATCTTTTACGGAGTAATGCGAACAATATATATATCATTGTTAATTATTACTGCCTTACAAATTTTTTATACACTAATTACAATTGGAATTGAGACCAAACCTGCAAAAATGTTTTTGGTTGTTCAAAAGAACGGACAAGAATTAAAAACAAAACTTTTTAAATTTGCAAAAATAGCAGCTATCATTTTTTGGACTTATAAATTTTTAGAAAGTTTTGAAATGTATGAATCGGTTTCTAAAAACATAACCGACTTTTTAACAACTCCTATTGAAATAGGCGAAATTTCTTTTGCTTTGCTCAATATCCTTCTCTTTTTTGTTACAATATGGATTTCCGTTAAACTTTCGCAATTAATCAGATTTTTCTTTGATAATGAAGTTGCTCCGCGTGTCCAATTTCCGCGTGGAGTTCCCGCAGCAATTTCTTTAATGCTAAAATATTCAATTATTACTTTCGGATTTTTACTTGCTCTTTTCTTTATCGGTTTTGATATTGAACAGTTTGCAATCGTTGCCGGAGCACTTGGTGTCGGAATCGGTTTCGGAATGCAAAATATTGTAAACAATTTTATTTCGGGGTTAATACTGCTTTTTGAACGTCCTATCCAAGTTGGAGATACCATTAGTTTAACCAATCTTATTGGAACCGTTAAAAGGATAGGAATACGCTCCAGTATTATCAAAACTTTTGAGGGCTCGGAAGTAATTGTTCCTAATGCCGATTTAATATCCGGACAAGTAATTAATTGGACGCTTTCAGATAAATTAAGAAGAATTGAAATTAAAATCGGTGTCCATTTTAATGCACCTCCGGAAAAGGTAATGGAAATTTTAAACAAAGCTTTGGAAGACAGAGATGATATCCTTTCCTATCCTGCCCCATACATTCTTTATAAAGGGCACGACGAAAACAGACAAAATTTCGATTTGAGATTTTGGACAGCTAATAACGATAATTGGATTTTTATCAGAAGTGCCGTATTACTTAAAATTACCCGAATGCTTCAAGACGAAGGTATCGAAATTCCATATCAACAACATAACGTTTATATTAAAGAGAACGATAAAAAAATTATAAAAGATTAATTTACTTAATGGTATTCAATAGTACAGCGGCAGTAATTACTGCCGTTTCGGCCCTTAATCTGTTTTCCGTTAAAGAAACAACATTTCCTGCTAACTTATTTAGTTCTTCCGAGGTTAACCCCCCTTCAGGCCCAAAAATAAAATAGATGGGTTTATCGTTAATTTCCCTTGCATTATGGGCTAAAAACTTTTGCAAGTTCTCATCTCCGTTTTGGTCAAGTATTATCTTAACCCCGTCAAAATTATTTATTTCTTCAATTGACTTTAAATATTCCAGCCTGGGCAAATGCATTCTTAACGATTGTTTCATTGCCGCATACGCAATTTTATTCCACCTCTCAAGTTTCGCCCCTTTTGGAATTGTTCTGTTCGTATTAATTATTAAGAAATTAGTAATCCCCAATTCAATAGCTTTTTCAAGCTCAAACTCAAATCTGTCATTACTTTTTAATCTGGGAAAACAAAACCAAATATTTTTAAATTTATTTTGGAATTCCGTAACGGAATTAATTTCGGCAATTAAATTATTTTCTGATATTTCAACAATGTTTGTTATATAGTATTTACCCGCCCCATCTGTAATACGTAAAACATCCCCTACCTTATGCCGCATTACTTTTACGGCATGTTTAAACTCCACATCAATCAATTCTATCTTATTGTTACTGATTTCTGTAGAATAATAAAGTTCAATATCAGAAGGATATTTGTGTATCAAGAATTAACTCTCCTTTACCAAATTCGTTAAATGCATATTGTATTCTGAAGGCATTATACGGTAATATCAATAATGAAATTCCGCCACCATAACCAAAATTAAATTCATTCAAACATAAAGAGGAGGTTTTATTGAAAATAGTTCCGGCATCGGCAAAAACTGAAGCAATAATTGCAATGCGTGCTCTCGTTAAACTGTTAGGCAGAACAGGTACTTTTATTCCGAAATTCCATTCGGGCAAAATCGGATAACCTATTTCGATTGTTCCTAATACCCGATGATTACCTTCTCTTGTTAAATAACGGTTCCCGCGTGTATAATAATCGTAACCCAACATAGAATAAGCATAATGAGGAACATACCCGCCAAAAGTTAATCTTGCGGAAATCTGGGTTTTAATCATTAAAGGAGCATAAACCTTTCTGTAATCTCTTAAATCAATATTTACAGCGCCATAATCAATTTGATTATTAAAAAGTCCGTTGTAGATGTAATTCAAAAACAGATAATTTCCTTTACTTGCATATTGCTTTAAATTGCGAGAATCAAATAAAAAAGAGAACCCAAGCCCGAAATTTTCATCCGTAGAAGTTCCTGAAGCCATATAATTATTGATTTTATTACTTGGGGCTTGCAACTTGGAATAACTCAATGAAAAATATAAATTACTAACCCTTGTTAACCTTTTCCCCAATGTTGTTGATATTCCGAATGTTTTAAAATCGAAACTGCCCCCGTTAGCTTTTTCCAAAGTAGGACTTTTATTTATTGGACTCCCGTAAATACCGGCAAGGTAAAAAGCAATTTCTTTCGAATAAATTAAATTGGGATTTTCATACTCCAAACTGAAAAACGGATCGTACCCTACTACAACAGTTGCACGGATTGTTTCGTTTCGTCCTCTGAAATTTTTGTATTTAAGACTTACCCCGAATGATGTACGTGAAAATTTCCTTTCCCTAATAATAATAAACGGGACGGGAATTATATTCCAGCTCTCCTCTATTCTTATCTGCACAATGTTCTTTTTGTTTTCTACACGGTGTACAAGTTCAACACGTGTAAAAATTCCAAGACTAAATATTCGCTCTCTATTAAAATGAAGGATATCCTCATCCACCGTATCACCTACGGAAAATGTCAGCTCACGCAGCATAACAAAATCTTCGGTCTCTTTATTGCCAACAATTTCAATGGAATCAACTCTGAAAAAATTTCTTCCGGTTTGAGTTAATGAATCTATAGTTTGAGCAGAAATCGAGGAACCTAAAATTAAAATTAACAGATATGTTTTCTTTAAAATTATCATCTTAAGGCAACATGACAGCAGAACTTAAAAACATCTGCCATGTTCAATTTTAATACATTTATCTTGGATTGTTACAATTCCTTTATCAATACAAGGTTTTACCGCTTCGTCATTCCTTATCCCGAGTTGTAACCATAAAACTTTAGGACTAACAGCAAGAACATCCTCTATAATTTCGGGAATATTTTCCGACTTTCTGAAAACATCAACTATATCAACTTCAAACGGAATATCGGTCAATTTTGCATATACATCTACACCTTCAATTTGAGGCATGCCGGGATTAACCCCCACAATTTTATAATTCATCAACTGCAAATAACCGGCCACCACTCTACTCATACGCAAGGGATTACTCGAAAGACCAACAACAGCAATGGTTTTATAATTTTTTAATATTTCACACTCCGTCATATATATATCCGTTCAATTCCAAAAATTTTATATCTAATCTTCTTCAGAATATTTATCAAGAGGTAAGCAACTGCAAACTAAATTTCTATCTCCATAAGCATTATCAACTCTTCCCACGGGAGGCCAATATTTATTTTCTTTACTATACTTAAACGGAAATACCGCTTCTTCTCTCGAATAAGGATGCTTCCATTCTCCGGTTACAATTTCAATAGCTGTATGCGGAGCATTTTTTAAAGGGTTGTCGTCCCTATCCGATACTCCTTTTTCTATTTGATGAATCTCTTCTCTTATTGCAATCATCGCATCGCAAAATTTATCCAATTCATATTTTGATTCGCTCTCCGTAGGTTCAACCATCAAAGTTCCGCCAACCGGAAAAGAGACGGTAGGAGCATGATAACCATAATCCATAAGACGTTTGGCAATATCTTCAACTTCAATACCCGTAGTTGCTTTTAAAGGTCTCATATCAAAAATTAATTCGTGTCCAACATTGCCGTTTACACCGGTATAAAGTACCGGATAATATTTTTGCAACTTTGCTTTGATGTAATTTGCATTTACAATTGCGGCAGCCGTTGCCCGCTTTAATCCTTCCGTACCCATCATTCTAATATAGGCGTAAGAAATAGGCATAATAGAAGCACTTCCCCATGGCGAAGCGGATACAGCCGAAATCGATTTTTCCCGATTAATATCTACTACAGAATGCCCGGGTAAAAACGGAGCAAGATGTTCGGCTACAACAATGGGACCAACGCCGGGGCCCCCACCGCCGTGTGGTATTGCAAATGTTTTATGCAAGTTCAAGTGACATACATCGGCACCAATTGTTGCAGGATTCGTATAGCCAACTTGTGCATTCATATTTGCTCCGTCCATATAAACTTGTCCGCCGTTTGCATGAATAACTTCACACATCTCAACAATTTTATGTTCAAATACCCCGTGAGTAGAAGGATACGTTATCATAAGTGCTGCAAGATTTTCTTTATGCTCTTCAGCTTTCGCTTTAAGATCATCAAACGAAACATTGCCATATTCATCGCATGCAACAATTACAACCTTGTTCCCGGCCATTACGGAACTTGCAGGATTTGTACCGTGTGCAGACGACGGAATTAATACAATGTTTCTATTACTTTCTCCTTTACTGTTATGATAAGCACGAATAACCATCAAACCGGTGTACTCACCTTGTGCCCCGGAATTAGGTTGTAACGAAACTGCAGCAAAACCGGTAATTTCACAAAGTTGTTTTTCAAACTCCTTAAACAATTCCATATATCCCTCAGCTTGCTCAAGAGGGGCAAAAGGATGCAAATGCATAAATTCCGGCCATGAAACAGGATAAAGTTCTGCAGTAGCATTAAGCTTCATTGTACAAGAGCCGAGCGGAATCATTGAAGTTGTTAGAGATAAATCTTTATTCTCCAACCTCTTTGCATAACGCATCATTTCCGTTTCCGAACGATACGAATTAAAAACCTTGTGTGTAAGATATGCGGATTCTCTTTTGAATTTTATATCAAACGTTTCCGGCATTTCGGTAATAGCTTTTATACTTTCAAGCGCAATTTTCTCTTCCCCCAAAGCGGATTTAATAATATTAACAATCTTAACAATATCATTTATTCCGTCCGGTTCCGAAATAGAAATACCGATTCTTTTACTGTTTATGTAACGAAAATTAATCTTATGCTTAAGCGCAATCTTTCTAATATTCTCAACCGTTTCAGAATCATTAAATTCCAAATTAACAGTATCAAAATAATTTATATTTAATTGTTTAACTTTAGAGGAACTAAGCAAATTAACAAGCAATGCCGTTAACCTATTAATCCCGATTGCAATTCTTTTGATACCGGCAGCGCCATGATAAACGGCGTACATTCCCGCCATTATTGCCAACAAGACTTGTGAGGTACAAATATTACTTGTTGCCTTTTCCCGTTTTATATGTTGTTCCCTGGTTTGCAGCGCCATTCTGTAAGCAGTGTTGCCGTTTTTGTCAACCGAAACACCTATTATTCTTCCGGGAATTTGCCGTTTAAAATCATCTTTGGCAGAAAAATATGCTGCGGAAGGACCTCCGAAACCAATAGGAACACCAAACCGCTGTGTGGAACCGACAGCACAATCCGCTCCGAATTCACCGGGAGCTTTTAAGAGTGCTAAACTCATAATATCGGCAATTACCGCTTTAAAAATCTTTTTGTCTTCAGCCTTGGCAAAAAGAGAAGAAAAATCCTTTATTTCACCGTCGGCATTGGGATATTGCACAATTATACCGAAAACATCTTCCGTTAATTCAAAATTTTCAATAGGAATAATTTTTAATTCAATTCCGATAGGATTGGCTCTGGTTTTAAGAACATCTATTGTTTGCGGAAAAATATCATCGGCTACAAGAAAAACATTTGCATTCTTTTTATCCCGCTTACGCGAATGAAAGAACATAAACATTGCCTCGGCAGCTGCAGTAGCCTCGTCTAATAACGAGGCATTTGTTAAAGGCAAAGCAGTTAAATCGGCAATCATAGTTTGAAAATTCAATAAAGCTTCGAGTCTTCCTTGCGAAATTTCCGCTTGATACGGTGTATATTGAGTGTACCAACCCGGATTTTCAAAAATATTACGTTGAATAACAGCCGGAGTAATAGTCGGATAATATCCAAGACCTATATAGTTTTTGAATAATTTATTTTTTAAGGAAATCTTTTTTAATTCGTCCAAAAGCTCTTTTTCACTAATACCTTCGCCCAAATCAAGTTCTTGTTTAAGTTTTATGCTTTTGTGAATTACCTTTTCCAATAATGCATCAACACTTTCAAAACCAATCTCTTTTATCATCTCATCCAATTCTTCCGAATTCGGTCCGATATGCCGATTAGCAAAATCACTTGTTGTTTTAAAATTCATTTAATCCTCATTCTAAAAATTTTTATGCGTAAATATAAATAAAGTATTGATTTCTTCTACCGGTAAAGATTAGGAAAAAAATTATTTTGCTTTAAGTATTGAAAGTGCAGCTTTGGCGGCTTTTTGTTCGGCAGCTTTTTTATTTTTTCCGCGCCCGTACCCGTAATTAACATCATTAATCTGCACCTCCACAATAAATTCTTTATTATGATCGGGGCCTTTGGAACTAATTAAAATATAATTAGGCGAAGATAATTTTTCGGCATGAGTATATTCTAAAAGTTGTCCTTTAAAATTATTATCAATTTGATATTCTCCCGATTTTAAGCTCGGGTCGGTAATCCATTTTTCAATAAAACGTTTTGTGGTTTCTATTCCTACATCCAAATATATTGCACCGATTAATGCTTCCATCGAATCTGCTAAAATTGATTCAATCCCTTTTTGTGATTTCTTAATAAAACGTTCATCATATAAAATATATTCTATTAAATTTAGCCTTGAAGCCGCTTGAAGCAAACCCTGTTTATCAACAATATGGGAGCGCGTTTTGGTAAGAAAGCCTTCATCTTCTTGAGGAAAATTTTTAAAAAGAATATCAGCCACAACAAGGCCCAAAACGGCATCACCTAAAAATTCCAACCGCTCATTGGATTTTGTTAAGTTTGTGTTCTTTTCCAAATAGGAACGATGTGTTAATGCTTTTGCAAAAAGTATGGAATCATGAAATGAAATATTTATTTTTTTGGAAAGATTTTCGAGTTTTGTTTTTTCAAATTTAGAAAGCAGTTGCTTTTCTTTCTTATCAAACAGACCGAATAGTTTCCCAAGAACTTTCATTTAATCACGAAAACAGATTTATCATTATTCCGAATATTTTTTAAATATAAGCGTTGAATTATGCCCGCCAAAACCAAAGGTATTACTCAGAGCATAATTTATTTCCCTTTCAACGGCTATTTTCGGTGTATAATTCAAATCACATTCGGGATCGGGAACTTCCAAATTTATTGTAGGCGGAACCATTGAATTTTGTATTGCAAGAATTGACGCAATAGATTCTACGGCACCGGCAGCACCAAGCAAATGGCCTGTCATTGATTTTGTAGAACTTATTGCAACCTTGTAAGCGTAATCACCAAACAATTTTTTAATTGCTTTGGTTTCATTTAAATCATTTAATTTTGTTGAAGTACCGTGAGCATTGATATAATCAATATCGTTAGGCGTAATTTCTGCATCATTAATAGCATCCCTCATGGAACGATATGCTCCTTCACCTTCTGGAGCAGGTGCGGTAACATGATAAGCATCCCCGGTTAAACCGGCCCCGATAATTTCAGCATAAATTTTAGCACCCCGTTTCTTTGCATGTTCCAGTTCCTCAAGAATCAGAGTTGCAGAACCTTCGCCCATTACAAATCCGTTTCGTTCTTTATCGAAAGGACGAGAGGCTTCAGTATATCTGTCATTCCAAGTAGAAATTGCACGTGCGGCATTAAATCCGCCGATTGACATTTGAGTAATAGCTGCTTCGGCACCGCCTGAAACCATTATATCGGCAGAGCCGCGTTGAATTAAGAAAAATGCATCCGCAATGGCGTGGGTAGAAGTTGCACAAGCAGAGGTTGTTGCATAGTTTGGGCCTTTTAACCCGAAACGGATTGAGATTTGTCCGGCAGCAATATCCGAAATCATCATCGGGACAAAGAAAGGTGAAATTCTGCGAGGACCTCCATTGATAAAATTAATGGTTTGTTTTTCAAATGTATCCATTCCTCCGATACCACTACCGTAAACTACGCCGAATCTTTCTCTGTTAACTTTTTCCAAATCGAAAGCGGCATCTTCCATTGCCATAGTTGAAGTAGCAATGGCGTATTGCGTAAAAAGATCCATTCGCTTAGCTTCTTTCGCATCCATATAATCAGCTGGATTAAATCCCTTTACTTCACAAGCAAATTTTGTGGCAAATTTTTCGGTGTTAAATTTTGTAATTAAACCGGCACCGTTTTTCCCGTTAAGCAATCCGTCCCATAGTTCTTTAACATTATTGCCAATTGGGGTTAACGCACCTAATCCGGTAATAACCACTCGCCTTCTATTCATTCTAAAATCTCCTTGTAAAATAAAGTTGTAGCCTAAAGAATTTAGGCTACTTTAAAAAAATTACCCTTTTAATTCTGTAAGATATTTGATTGCATCGCCAACAGTACCGATTTTTTCGGCATCTTCGTCGGGAATAGATACATCAAATTCAGATTCAAATCCCATAACCAATTCAACAATATCCAAAGAATCGGCACCAAGATCATTTGTAAATGATGCTTCGTTTGTAATTTGAGATTCTTCAACACCTAATTTGTCCATGATTATTTCTTTTACTTTTGCTTCGATATCCATCATATCTCCTTTTTGTTTTGTTTGGATTTATTAAAAAATTACATTACCATGCCACCATCAACCGCAAGAACTTGTCCCGTAATATAATCGGCATCGGAACTACAAAGGAAAGCGGCAACTTTAGCAATATCTTCAGGTTGTCCCATTCTTTTTAACGGAACATTAACAAGCAGAGCTTCTTTTTGCTTATCATTTAATTTTGCTGTCATATCTGTTTCGATAAAGCCGGGTGCTATTGCGTTAACATTAACATTTCGTGATGCCAATTCTTTTGCAACGGATTTTGTAAATCCAATTACACCGGCTTTTGAAGCAGCATAATTAGCTTGCCCAGGGTTCCCTATTAAACCTACAACAGAAGCAATATTAACAATTTTACCAAACCTTTGTTTAATCATCGGTTTCATGGCAGCTTTTGTATAGTTATAAACGCTTTTTAAGTTTATATTAATCACCATATCAAAATCTGTTTCGCTCATTCTTAAAAGAAGATTATCGCGGGTAATGCCTGCATTATTAATCAGAATATCCACACCACCCATCTTATCAACGGCAGCTTGGATTGTAGCTTCTGCTTCATCGAATTTAGATGCATCGGCTTTGAAACCGTAAACTTTTGTTCCGTTACCGATTTCTTCTTCTATTTTTTTAGCATGAGCATCAAAATCTCCGCCCTCAACCGCAATATCAGAAAACATAACACTGGTACAATGTCTTTTTGCCAATTCAATAAGAATTGCTTTACCTATTCCGCGTGAACCACCTGTAACTATGGCTCTTAATTCTCTCTTTTCCATTCTGGTATTTTATCCGTTTATTAAATAATACTTAATTGTTAAAGATAATATAAAGTGCCGATTATTTCCACTTGCACCTTTTTTAATATTTCCTTTAACCTATTGTTTTATATTTACTTAAATTTATTAAAACTATTTAATACTTCATCGTATTTTTTCTAAATCCGCTAATTTATCAACTCCAAAAGTCTTTACGTTTTTATCTATTCTTTTAATTAATCCTTGTAAAACTTTACCCGGGCCGATTTCATAAAATTCTGTTACACCATCGGCAATCATATTTTTTATTGTTTCTTCCCATCTAACGGGAGCTGATAATTGTTCGAACAATAATTTTTTTATTTCGATACTTGAAGTAACCGGTTTAGCGGTAACGTTGGCATAAACCGGAACAGTTGCGTCTGTTATTTCCGTTGCATTCAATTTTTCTAATAATTTGCTCTTTGCCGAAGCCATTAAAGGAGAATGAAAGGCCCCGCTAACAACAAGTTCTTTAACCAACTTGGCACCACTTTCTTTTGCAACTGACATTGCTTTGTGAACTCCGTTTACAGAACCGGAAATTACCACTTGTCCGGGAGAATTGAAGTTGGCACTTTGAACAATATCGGTATTTGAAATTTCATTACAAATAGAATCTACTTTTTCGGGAGAAAGCCCGATAATTGCAGCCATAGTACCCGGTTGTTCAATGCCGGCTTGTAACATTGCTTCTCCACGTGTTCTAACCAATTTCAAAGCATCAATTGCATCAATAGAACCGGCGGCAACAAGAGCCGAATATTCGCCTAGGGAATGTCCGGCAACCATATCCGGTTTTAATTCGGTAATTTTATTTAAAAGCACAACACTATGTAAAAAAATAGCAGGCTGGGTAACATCCGTTTGCTTTAGCGCATCCATAGGACCGTTAAACATTATATCCGTTAACGAAAATCCAAGAGCTGCATTGGCATTATTCATCAACTCTTGCGAAGTTTCAAATAAATCGGAAGCCATTCCAACATATTGGGAACCTTGTCCCGGAAAAACAAATGCGATTTTACTCATTAGTCAATACCCCATACAAGATGTATAGCTCCCCAAGTATAACCTCCGCCAAAAGCGGCAAGCACCAAATTATCCCCTTTCTTGAATTTACCGTCACGGTAATATTCGGTTAAACATAAAGGGATTGTTGCAGCGGTTGTATTGCCGTATTTTTCAATATTAATCGTAACTTTTTCTTTTTCAATTCCCATACGTTTAGCAGTAGCATCAATAATTCTGAGGTTGGCTTGGTGAGGGACAAGATAAGCTATGTCTTCGCTTTTTAGTCCACTCTTTTCCATAATTTCTACGGAAACATCCGCCATGCCTTTAACGGCAACTTTGAAAACGGCTTTACCGTCTTGGTAAATATAATGCTCTCTGTTATTAACCGTTTCGTGTGTTGCAGGATAAAGGCTTCCGCCCGCTTTCATATACAATGCATCTTTACCGGAACCATCCATGCGCAAAATTGAATCTTGCACACCCAAGGATAAATTTTCGGAAGGTTCCAACAATACTGCCGAAGCGGCATCGCCGAAAAGGATACATGTATTTCTATCGGTATAATCAACAATAGAACTCATTTTATCCGCACCTACAACAACTACCTTTTTGTATTGTCCGCTTTCCACATGATTTGCACCTGCTTGTAAAGCAAATAAAAATCCGGAGCATGCAGCGGAAAGGTCATATCCCCAAGCATTTGTTGCACCTATATTATCTTGCACCAATGCCGCTGTGGAAGGGAAAAACATATCAGGAGTAATAGTGGCAATAATTATCAAATCAATTTCTTCCGGTTTTGTATTGGTTGTTTTCAACAAATCTTCAATAGCTTTTGTTGCCAAAACACTTGTACCGCCTTCCTCCAGAATTCTTCGTTCTTTAATTCCGGTACGGGTTCTAATCCATTCATCGTTAGTATCAACAATGGATTCAAAATATTTATTATCTAAAATTTTCTCTGGCACATACATTCCAACGCCGGTAATAACGGCCGAATAGGGTTTATTTTTTTTCTGCATATCGTTCAAGTGTTTCCTTAATTTTAGTTATTAAATTTTTATTGTACATTTCTCTGGCGGCAAGCACCATATTTTTAATGGCAAAAACCGAACTGGAGCCATGACCTATTATACTAATTCCGTTTACCCCCAAAAGAGGTAAACCGCCAACAATATCGGGATCTGCTTTGCTTAAAGATTCTTTAAATCCTTTTTTTGTGGGAGGAAATTTAAAAGGAGCTACTTTTAATTTGTTCGATAAACTTTTACCAGCATAATTTTTAATTGCTGCTTTTAAAAAGGAAGGGATGCTTTCGGCAAATTTTAAAATTATATTTCCGATAAACCCATCACAAACCACTAAGTCTGCCGTGCCTTTAAAAATATCGTTACCTTCAACATTCCCTATAAAATTTAAATCGGAATCACCCAACAATCGTGCGGCTTCCGCAGTAAGTTTGTATCCTTTGCTTTCCTCTTCTCCAACATTAAGCAAACCTATGCGCGGATTTTTTATTCCGTGAATTTCTTCCAATAAAATTGAACTTAGCAATGCAAACTCAAAAATATGTTGCGGCTTGGAATCTACAAACGCCCCTACATCGGCCAAAAAAGTAAAATCGTCTTTTGCATTAGGGAGCGGTGCTGTAAGTGTTGGTCGGGAAACACCTTTAATGCGTCCCATACCAAAAATAGAATTAACAACCATCGCGCCGGTATTTCCGGCACTTACAAATGCGTGAGCTTTTCCGTCCTTTACCAATTTAGCACCGACAGCCATAGAAGAATCCGGCTTGGATTTCATTGTTTCGGTCGGATGGTCGTGCATATCAATTACTTGTTCGGCATTAACAATATTTTCGGGATTAAAATCTAGATTACTTTTTTTAATTTCATCTTCAATTTCAGATTTTCTGCCAACAAGAATCAAATCGAAATCTTTAGCTTCGTGATATGCTTCTATTGCACCAACAACAGCATTGTGCGGAGCAAAATCTCCGCCCATGGCATCTATTGCAATAACGCACTTAGATTTATTGTTGCTAATCATTTGGATTAAACTTTATGATTCAGGAACAAACATTGAACGTCCGGCATAATATCCACAACTCGGGCATGCACGGTGATTCAATTTTAATTCTCCACAATTAGGACATGCACTTAATGCAGGAGCAGTAGCTTTATAATGAGTTCTTCTCTTATCTCTTCTGCTTTTTGAAATCTTTCTTTTAGGATGCGCCATAATTTTCTACCTTATAAATAATTAATTTAATTTACCTTTTAATTTTAACAACGGTTCCCACACAGGGTTATGAACTTCAGTTTCACAATTACATTCAACTTCGTTTCTGTTTACCCCGCATACAGGGCATAGACCTTTGCAGTCCTCACTGCAAAGATTTTTCATCGGTAATGCCAGTAAAGCATTTTCAAAAACACTGGCGGATAAATCGATTTTATCGTCGGCCGGAGAAAGATAAAAAATCCCGTCTTCGTCAATTTCATCTTGATTGCTACCGTGAGAAAAGAAATATATGTTTTTAAAACTTATTTCAAATTCTCTCTTAAAATCAGCGGTGCATCTATCACATACCATCTTGCCTGTTAGATGCAAATTGCAATTAATAACAATCTGGGATGACGATTTATCCATTTCACAAAATAGTAGAACATTACCGATAAAATTTTGTTCCAAACCAAGTTTGTCAACACTCTTTTCAAAATCGAGCCGGTGAATACCGTCTTTAAAATTGGTATATTTTATTTGCATTGACATACTTATTTAAATTTAGCTTATAAATTTAAATAATGGCTAATTGATAAGCAAGAAATAGTTATGCTATAATAAGTTACACGGGTATGATTATTTTTTTGCAAAAGGTTTGTATTATTAATTATTTTTCCTTTTAAGCCCCAGCCTCTCCAATCTGGAACGGAAGTGGCGTTCGGTAATGTTAAGCAATCTTGCGGCAGCACTTTGATTACCGTTTGTTCTGCTTAAAGCTTCTTGAATAAGTTCCGTTTCGAAGGCTTTCATTTTTTCTTCGTAATTATTCTCTAAATTATGCGGGTCTAAAATCATTTTTTCGTAAGATGCCTCAACATTAATGGGCAAATCTTCCAAAGCAATATTTTCTTCACGACAAAGAACCACAGCATGTTCAATAATGTTTTCAAGTTCACGAACATTTCCTGGATAATCATATTTCATTAATTTATCCAATGCTTCGGAAGTTATTCCTACAACACTTTTCTCGTTTAACTCTGCGTATTTTTTTATAAAATGTTCTATCAGTAAGGGAATATCAACACGGCGTTCACGTAATTTGGGAAGTGTAACGGAAACAACATTCAATCTGTAATATAAATCTTCTCTAAATTCACCGTTTTTTATCATCTCTTCCAAATTTCTATGTGTTGCGGCAATTATTCTCACATCAACGGAAAAGGGAGTACTGCTACCTAATCTTTGGATTTCGCCGAACTGAATTGCCCGTAATAATTTTACTTGTACGGCAAGCGGAATATCTCCTACTTCATCAATAAAGAGTGTCCCTCCGTCGGCTTCTTCAAATCGTCCCTTGCGTTGGGCAATTGCACCGGTAAAGGCCCCTTTTTCATGCCCGAAAAGTTCACTCTCCATCAAATTTTCGGATAGGGAGGCAACATTAACAACAACAAAGGGTTTTTCTTTTCTGTTGCCGGCAAAATGAACGGCACGGGCAATTAACTCTTTTCCTGTACCGCTTTCGCCACGAATCATTACCGTGGCTTTACTGTTGGCAACACGTCCAACAATATTTAAAACATTTTCCATTACCCCGCTTTGCGAAATAATTGAATTGAATCTGAATTTATTTTGAAGTTGTTCTTTAAGTAATTGATTTTCCGAAATCAATGTTCTTTTTTCGGCAATGCGTTTTATTAAATTTTCAAGTTCATCCAAATCAATCGGCTTGGTCAAGTAATCGTATGCTCCGTTTTTCATTATTCCTATTGCATCGTCTACATTGCCGAATGCTGTAATTACCACAACATCTATGGTGGGATTAATTTCTTTTACCTCTTGTAATACTTCAAGACCATTCTTATTGGGCATTCTGTAATCGGTAAGTACCAAATCGATTGGGTTGTTTTTTATTTTATTAATCCCTTCCGCACCGTCCGCGGCAGTATAAACCATATGCCCCCTTCGCAATAAAAAACTTTTAATTGATGTAAGAATAGATTCTTCGTCATCTATTAGCAGAATGGATAAATTTTTCATTTTACAAACTCCTTACCGGTAATATAATTGTAAATACTGTTCCTTCTCCAACAATACTGTCAACCGTAATAATGCCGTCATGTTCATTAATAATCCGTTGAATAATGCTTAACCCTATACCCGTACCTTTGGCTTTAGATGTGAAATACAAATTAAAAATTTTCTGTAAATTTTCTTTAGGTATCCCTTCCCCGTTATCTTTTATCTTAATAATTACATCCTCTTTTTCTTTTGAAACGGAAAGTTCAATAATTCCGTCGTTAAAAATTGCTTCCATCGAGTTTTTAATTAAATTAATCAGAACTTGTTTAATTTGGTTTTTGTCCCAAAAAACTATTCCTTCCCAATTAATTCTGGAAATAAGCTTAATGTTTTTTTCAACAACAAGAGGATTAAATTGCATTATTACGGCATGAAGTAAGTCTGATAAATTAAATTCGGTTTTTTCAATCGGCTCCGGTCTGGAAAAGCGTAAAAAGTTTTCGATTGTTTTATTCATCCGTTGAACTTCCTTGGAAACAATTTTGGCAAGAGAATGGTATTCATCTTTATCGGCAACAGGCTCAAAATCCTTATCAAGTTGTTGAACTATTGTTCCTATTGAATTTAGCGGATTTCGTATTTCGTGGGCAACTCCGGAAGCCAATTGCCCCATTGCATTCATCTGTTCGCTACGGGATATTTGTTTTTCCAATTTTTTAATTTCCGTTAAATCTTTAATTATGAGCACAATGTTTTCGTCGGAATTTTCATCTAAAAATTTACTTCGGGAAACTATTATTTCTTTATGTTTTTCTTTAATGTTGCATTCAATTTGTTGAATCCCTTCATGGTTTTTAAGTTTATTCCGAAAATCTTTTTCCAATACATCGTAAACTTTTTTACCAATTGCTTCAATTTTATTTATTTTGAAAAGTTTTTCCGCAGCCCTATTTATTTCTACAATGTTTTCATTACTATCAATTACAACAATCGCATCACTTACCGATTCTATCACTTTCTTGGAATATGTTTCAATTTTTTGATATTGTTTTTTTACGGAGTCCAAATTCTGACGGACCAATATTAACGTAAGCATTATAAAACCGACAATAAAAAGAATGACGGCAGAAATAATTATGCGTCTTTGTAGTCTTTCATTAATGCTTTCCAACGGTTCAAGACTTAACCCTATACGGTAATACCCGATAAAACTATTTTCCAAATAGAATGGATGTACCGCTTCCAAAAACGAATCGCCTGCATATTCCGCAATACGCCATTTAAACGTTGTATCGCTTTCTACCCATTGTAAAAGGGGAATTTCGTTCAAGGATGCCACCTTGTTAACTTTCCCCGATGCGGCAAGAATTCCATCATTATTTTCAAGCATTGCATATACTACATCGCGGTTTTCCGTTAAGCGTTTAATTAATATTCCAAAACCGATTCTACGTTTAAAAGAGAGTAATTCTTCGGCATCAAGATTAAGAACAATTGCATCGTTATTTTGCGTTGCAACCGCAATAACATATAAAACATCACTACTGTTACGTGCTTTTTTTAACCCAACAATTAAGGTGTCAACATCATCGTTGAATATGGGCTGTAATTGCTTAATTACCATCTGTGTAGGAACTGAAGCGGAGTTCTTTTTATTACTCGAAAAAATCATCCTTCCGTTACGGTCAAATACATGAATCATATTAATATTATTTGCCGAAGCTATTTTGCTTAAAACAGAATTATTTATTTTTTTGTCGTTGTACAAAATTTTTATAATGTTGGCATTGTTTAATAATCTGCTGCTTATTTCCGATTCCACTTCGTCGGAGGCATAAAGGACTTCTTGCGAGGAAACAATAATACTCTGCAACAAAGAGTGTGCTTCTTCCGACATTAAATGCAACATCTCTTTTTTGCTCTCTTTCAATTCGTAATATGCCGAAAAAAGGATTAATGCCGCCAATCCTAAAAACAGAATTAAAAGAAATCCCGGTTTGACAATATTATTCTGCTTTAATGCCAATCTTACTCCACTATAGCATTGATAATATCAATCGGAAGAACGTTATTTTGTGTGGCAATATTTTTCAATCTGTCATTTCCCGTTACAATAATATTTTTTGATTTAAGTTTTTTTATTCCTTCTGTCCAAGTTAAATTATTTTCCTCAAATATTTCGGAAATATTTTTTCGACCGTAACCGCTTCCTTGAACATATTTATTAGATGCCGAGTTGTTAAAATTGTTTTTGGAATTGATGTTTCCGGTAAAAATTTTATTATATATTTCGCTTGGAACAACATTATATTTTACGGCAATTTCTTCCAATGTTTGCAGGGAATCTTTAACATCATATCCTTTGTTTTGCAAGCGCTTTATTAATTCAGTTGTAGAAAATTTTGTTTCTAAAGCCAATTCCGAAATTGTTAATCTTTCCGCATGCGGAATCGGCGGCTCGTTTTTCTCGTTACTCCACGAATCCGTTATTACTTCTCCGAAATCCATTATCCAACTAAAGGGAGGAAAAGATTTTAATGTTCCCACAAAAAGGATTAATGAAAAAAGAGTTGCGTATATAAGTTCGCCTCGTACTTTTGGAATTCCTGCTATTGTTGTTTTTAAATAGGAAATTAACGGTTTCCAATTATAGATGATGTGTAGAACCGCAGCAATTACGGATATAAATGTAAAGATAGTGTGAACAGCTTGCCACTCCGTTTTTGTTAACCATAACAAAGACCAGTATGACCAATGTGCAATTCTTCCAGGAGGAGCAATATAAAGAATGATTCCCGAAACAGTTATAACAAGAAATGAAAAAGTCATAAAAAGACTAACAAATACACGGAGATTAAATCCTCTTCTTTTTGCCATTATTGCCTCTAAAAATTAAAACTTAATTGTAATGAAAAATAATTCATATCATAATTAAAATAATAACTATTTGATTTGTTGTTAAGCATTGTTGCATTAAAAGACAAATCCAACATATTGCCGTTAGTATTATTTAAATATATCGTTTTGGATAAATAGAGTGAAAACACATTCTGCGTATCTTCTCTAAAAAGCTCTGTATTATATTCCGTTTCCGAAAAATATACCCCTTGCGAAGGATATATTTTTGAATAATAAAAATAACTTAAACGTGTAACCAAATCTTCAAAAAAGATATGTGTAAGCATTCCGCCAACAGAATATCCTTCTTGACTAATCGGATCGTCATAAAGTTCCATATCACCATAAGTGGATTCAAAAAGACTTGCACTAAATCCGCTACCGGATAAAATATCTTTATAGTGAACATTCAGCGCCAATCCGGTTTTTTCTCCAACAGATTGAGCAATTCTGCAGTTTAATTCAATTTGAGAAACATTTACATCTTCGGAAGTATAATAAATATAATCGTCTCCGTAAGTAGAATCTATATTGGAGATGTAATTTTTAAACCCTTTGTAGTTAAAAACAATTGTTCCTATTAATGTTGTCTTGGTCAGAAAGCTTTTTCTGGCTAATATTCTTCCGGAGGCAACCCAATTGTTAAAATCGGAAATGACAGAATAATTCATACTGTTAAAAGAGAGATTCCCTTCCCAATTAATATCAAAAAAATTAAAAGATTTATTTACATAAGCGGCATAATTGAAATAATCGAAATAATTTATCTCCGGTTTATTAATACGTTGTTCGGCATAAATGCCCCAACCGAAATTTTCGGTACTACTGTAAACACCAAGCTGATGCCAATAATAATTCATTTCAAATGATTTGCTGAAATTATTGTAATTACCGTAGTATAGAATATTAAAACTTAAATTCTCAAATTCTTTTTGAACACCTAAATCGAAAGTAGAAATAAGCTCTGATGATGCATTAACCGCTCTAAACGGATTGCTGTTAAATTCTTGGTAGGTAGATAAAGAAAAATCCCATTGGGGAAAAATTGAAGGGACGAAAATAAAGAGATATAATAAAATTAATTTAATTTGAGAATTGTACCGCATTATTTATATCTAACCTCTACCGTTTCCTCTATGATGTCCGCCATTACCTCCATGGCTGCCATGGCCCCCATTGTTTTTACTGCCATTGTTACCACCGTTTCCTATACGACCTTTGCCGTTATGTGCATTTTGTGGATAAATATGATTATTAAATTTATGTATGTTTCTTTTGCTGTGTCTACTCATAAATTGTAAATTATCATTTATTCCGTCGCCATTGCTATCAATAAATCCACAAGCGGCATTTTTTCTTTTTTTCAGTTTTAAATAATCAGGATCAAGCCCATTTGGAATTCCGTCACCATCATGATCCGGAGCATTATCATTATAGCCGTCACCATTGGCATCAACAAAATTTCTCCCTTTATGTTGATTCTCCTTTATAATTGTTCTTTTTATTTTTGTACTATCCTGTGCTACGGAATAAGTGGCAATAAAAAAAACAATCAATATTATTATTTTAAAATCTAACTTCATATTCTTACCTCAATAGAACTATTACAATCCTTGTGCCAAAAAACAGTATAAAAATACTTCATATTTTAGCTAAAAGAAACAATATTGAAATTCATTCGACTAAACAGACGATATATTACGACAAATCCGGCTAAAAAAAAAGAGGTTGCCATTACAACAACCTCTTTACGTAGAACATGAGATTACTTATTACTTAACTAACATCATTTTTTTTGTGATATTCACGTTATTACCAACTAATTTATACAAGTATATTCCCGAAGAAAGATTATTGGCATTAAAACTATATGAATAAGTTCCGGGAACAAATTCTTTATTTACAATTGTTGCTACTTCCTCACCAAGTACATTGTATACTTTTAATGCATATAATCCTACTTGTGGAATTGAAAATTCAATTCTTGTTGTTGGATTAAACGGATTAGGGTAATTTTGCGAAACTGAAAATTCAATTGGTACAATATTGTTCTTTTTTTCAACCGCTGTTACTTCGGTTACAGATAATGCTACCAAATTGCTAACAACCGAAGAAGAAAATTCAACAGTGTTTTCATCGGTATTGATAATTGCATCTTCGACGATTACCCAACTTTCAGTAACATCATCCCAATAACTTACAGAGATTTCTTTAGCCTGTGTTTTGGCTAAATTATCTTCAGCCGATATACTTTTTAATTCAGATAAAGAATAATGGAAATGAAAATCGGCTTTATTTGCAAGTTCAAAATGTCTGCTGTTTCCATTTTCATCAACCAATAAATCTGACCCGTCCGGCTGAAGCATATTAATTTCATAGCATGCAAAAATCTTTTGTTCCGTTTGATCTAAGCTTTCATGAGCTATTTCAAACATTTGACAAAACAAAGAATCCGAAACTCTTTTTTCCCATCTACCAGTACGTTTTTTCTTCCATCCTTTATGGAAGGTGATATAATCTCCTTTATCAAACGAAGCATGAAAAGTTTTTGCACTATCATCAGCCGATAACCAGCCGCCACCAAAATGTTTTCCTAAAGCTGAAGAATCTCTCCAAACTTGACCGTTAAGTTCAAAAACTATTATTACTTCTGTTGTTTTATCGGTCTTTTCTAACAAACCTCCAACTATATCAACTGTAGCACCGTTTTCGGGTCTTACCGCACCACTTTCCGGCATATACCAATACGGACCGAAATTTAAATAATAATCCGGTGTCCC
>CAZTYP010000017.1:0-26270 GCA_964617555.1 uncultured Melioribacteraceae bacterium
GTGTTTGTGCAGATGATGTTACAATTACTTCACCGAAGTCTATATTACTGCCACCTTGGTTTTGAATTGAAAGTCCTTTAATCAGGCTAATTAAAACATCTGCCGATGCAGATAATTGTGCGAATGAACTGGTTGATAAGAATGCTAATGATAAAACTGTTAATACTATTGTTTTGCGTAATGTGGTTTTCATTTTTGGTCCTCGTAATTTTGTTATTGTTTAACTATTCTTTTTTTTAGTTTTTCTAACTAATTGGTTATTCTTATTCATACAAACCGTGTGCCAAAAATTCTCACATCTATTTTTTTGCATTAATTTATTATTATTAAACAAGTTACGGGTTTGCTTTCTCTCTCTGCTGCTTATTGAAAAAAATTTTTGTTTGTATCATTTTGAGTAACTTGTACTATTGCGGAACAAAATCTGTAAAATTTACCAGTGATTTTTGAAAAGTTTAATTATAAATATTACCGAATTATATGAATATCTTTTGTAAGTTTATTGTGGTAAGTTTCTTATTATAATTCTAGAAGATAAATGAACAATAAACCTCTAAAAAAATTCGGACAAAATTATTTAACCGATAGAAACACAATTTTAAAAATTGTTAAAAAGTTCGCCCCTAATAAAAACGATAATATAATTGAGATTGGTCCCGGTAGAGGTGCATTAACAAACGAATTAATAAAATTTTCGGATAATGTTACGGCAATAGAGATTGATAACAGAGTAATTGAACGTTTGGTTGAAAAATTTCCTTCTGTTTCTTTTATTAATGATGATTTTCTGAAAATTGAACTTAAACATTTTACACATAATCAAAAATTAAGAATAGTTGGCAACATCCCGTATAACATAACCTCGCCCATTATATTTAAATTAATAGAAAACAGAAATATTATTTCCGATGCTTTATTGATGGTACAATACGAAGTTGCCAAACGAATTACTGCCGTACCCAACACAAAAGAATACGGAATACTTGCCGTAATATTGAATTATTTTGCCGAAACAAATCTGGAATTTAAAATCGCACCCTCTGTTTTTTCTCCTAAACCGAAAGTCGATTCCGCAATTATAACACTAAAATTTAATAAACTGATTAATGCCGAATTTGACGACGAACATTTTATTAATGTGGTAAAAGCATCTTTCGGTAACAGACGCAAAACATTAAAAAATTCCTTAAAAAACAGTATTTTTTCCGATAAAGATTTTTCACAACTTAAAACCGATTTAACCAAGCGTGCGGAAAATTTAACCATAGATGATTACGTGATACTCGCAAAGGAATTACAATAATAATGTTTAGCAAAACAACTTCAAGATTATAAACTTGATAAAATCTTTTTGTAAAACATAAAATTCAATTGGGAAGTGAGACAAAATAACATTTATCCTTAACTCCCTTCCACTTTTAATTTTATTATTGTTTATTATTGCACATTAAATTAACCAATAATGAGAAAAATCAATGGCTGACGATGTAAACAAAATTATTTATTCGATGTACCGGGTAAGCAAATATTACGACACAAAACCGATTCTTAAAGATATTTCCCTTTCTTATTTTTATGGTGCTAAAATCGGTGTTCTCGGTCTTAACGGCTCCGGTAAATCCACATTGTTAAAAATTCTTGCCGGCATAGATAAAGATTTTAACGGAGAAATATCCGTTTCCCCAGGATATACAATCGGATATTTAGAACAAGAACCGCAACTGGATGAAACAAAAACAGTACGTCAAGTTGTTGAGGAAGGTCTACGGGAAATAATTTCTTTGCTCAAAGAATACGATGAAATTAATGCCAAATTTTCCGAAACGATGAGTGATGACGAGATGACCGCCTTAATTGAACGGCAAGGGAAAGTGCAGGAAAAAATTGATGCTAAAGATGCTTGGGATATAGATTCGAAATTGGAAATGGCAATGGATACGCTTGGTTGTCCTCCGCCCGATACACCCGTAAAAGTAATTTCAGGTGGTGAGCGGCGCAGAGTTGCCTTAACAAGATTATTGTTGCAACGCCCCGATATACTTCTGTTGGACGAACCGACAAACCACCTTGATGCCGAAACTGTTTTATGGTTGGAAGCTGAATTAAACAGATACACCGGAACAGTAATTGCCGTAACACACGACAGATACTTTTTGGATAATGTCGCGGGCTGGATATTGGAACTTGACCGCGGAGAAGGCATTCCGTGGAAAGGCAATTACTCATCATGGCTTGAACAAAAACAGAACAGGTTAAAACTGGAAGAAAAACGGGAAAGCGAAAGACAAAAAACTCTTGCCCGTGAACTGGAGTGGATAAAGATGTCCCCTCGCGGGCGCCATGCAAAATCGAAAGCAAGAATAAATTCCTACGAAGAGATGTTAAAAGAAGAGACTGAAGCACGCCAAAAAGATTTACAATTATTTATTCCGCCCGGCCCACGCCTCGGCAATGTTGTTATCGAAGCGGAAAACGTGTCGAAAGGATTTGGAGATAAATTACTTTATGAAAATTTAAATTTTAAACTTCCTCCGGGCGGAATAGTAGGCGTAATTGGTCCCAACGGTGCTGGCAAAACAACTTTGTTCAATATGATTACCAAAAAGATTAAGCCCGACAGTGGCACATTCAGGATAGGTGATACCGTTAAATTGGCATATGTTGACCAAAGCAGAGATATTTTAGACCCCGAAAAAACAATTTGGGAAATGATTAGCGACGGAAATGAAATAATCCGATTGGGAAATAGAGAAATAAACTCGAGAGCTTATGTGGGGCAATTTAATTTTATCGGCTCTGCTCAACAGAAAAAAGTAGGAATGCTTTCCGGCGGAGAACGTAACCGCGTGCAACTTGCCCTGGTTCTCAAAGAAGGAGCAAATGTAATATTACTAGATGAACCTACAAACGATTTAGACGTTAATACAATGCGTGCTTTGGAAGAAGGTCTCTTAAGTTTTGCGGGATGTGCCGTGGTAATAAGCCACGACAGATGGTTCCTTGACAGAATATGTACACATATTCTTGCCTTTGAAGGAGAAAGTAAAGCCGTATGGTTTGAAGGTAATTTCTCCGATTATCAACAGAACAGAAAAGAAAGACTCGGTGCCGCCGCAGAAATTCCACAACGAATAAAATACAAAAAATTTACGCGGTAACTGTATTCCTTATCCCCGTATAATAAGGGATAAGGAATAACCAAATTTAGATTGCCATTATTTAACAAGCATCAATTTTTTTGTCGCAATAAAGTTACCGGCACGCAGTTGGTACAAATACACGCCACTACTTAATCCGCCGGCTACGGAAGTTGCATTAAATATAACTTTATAATTACCGGCTTCTTGTTCTCTGTTTACAAGAGTCATTACTTCACGCCCTAGTATATCGTAAACCTTTAGCTCTACTTTTACTGAAGAAGGTAATGAATATTCTATTACCGTACTCGGGTTAAAAGGATTAGGATAATTTTGCAACAAAGAGAATTGCTTTGGTATTCCGTTCATATTTTCTTTAACGGGAACCGTAAAATCATATTGCGCATCATCAATAAAAACTTCGCCATTTGCTTTACCCGAAACCGTTCTTCTTATTGCAAATCCCTCGAATTTTAATTCTCCGGAAGCAACATCGGAAAGTTTAACGGATTCCATTTTCCAACCGGTATAATTTAAAGTATCCACAACAACGGAATGCAAATTAGAAGAGGCATCTTTAAACCAATACTCTATTTCATTATCACTCAAATCCCCCAGTATCCACAATCCGAAAACATTTCCCGAAACAGCAGCAGGAATTATTTTACTTATTTTGTAATATCCCTCATCGCTCGTATAAGAATAAGTTGCCTTACCCGAAGCAATGCCGCCGTGATGTTTGGAATTGGATATTTCGAACGCCGAATTTTCTCCCAGCCCGATTGAAAGACTATTATTTTTCGGAGAATTCCATTTACCCGCAGATTCAAAATTATCCACTATTGTTCCGGATAAATATGTTTCCTTTTCAACCGTAAAATTAATTTCAATATCCTCCTGGAAAGTAACTCCTTCAATATCACCTATTTTGTTACCTACAACTACTTTGTAAGTTTTACCCGATGTTAAATTTTCACGCGGGGTAAAAGCAATTTTTCCTTGTGAATACGCATTATAATCAACAGTAAGATTTACAAACTTTCCTTCCGAATCCAGAAAACTTATATTTCCGGGTAACGTGGAAGGATTAATTGCATTATCAAATTGTAAAACAACTTGAACAGATTTACTGACATCCTTTTCGTCAGCAACCGGATAAGTACGTAACATATTTAGCTTTGAACGCGTTGTAAAAGTAAACGAGAATCTGTTTGCAAGATTTTTCCCGAAAACCGTTTTTGCTGCCGTTGAAACGGAAACCGTATATTTTTGTCCTTGTGTAAAATTACTTGTAGGATTAAAAATTAATTTCTTCTGATTATCCTCCCACGAAAATTTACCGCTAACACTCGGCGAAATTGAAAATGCCGCTTGTGTGGAAGTCTTATCCATTCTAATATCAAATTGAATTTCAACCTTTCCCGCATTGCTATATCCTGTTGTATTATCAAGCGGGAACGAGGAAAGCACTGTAGGAATATTTTCATTCGGGACAACAGTTAAATATTTATAAATAAATTTAGATTGATTTGCAGAGACCGTAACGGTAGCTGAATCCACGGAATAATCTTCAGCAGTTAAATAAATTTTATAAGTGCCCGGCGTAAGATTTTCAAAAAAGAAATACCCGTTATTTTGGTCATCTCCATTATAAACAATGTTTCCCGGCATTAATGTTGCTTTAACGGCATTAACCGGTTTTTTGGAATCGCTAAGTGCTGAAATAGGCTGATATGATGAAGGCACATTTGAGTTTGCATCTCTTAAAATTCCGGCAATAATACCGGTTGTTAAAGTTCCGCCGTTAAAATGTTCGAGCATAGAACGTGTAATTGCCCAAGCTTCATGCCGTAAATACATACTATTTTTTAAACGCCAAGCTTCGGGAAGATAATCGTGAAATGACCCCTCGGAAAGCACCCCGGGCATTGTTAAATACCGAAGCACTCCCAAACCGCTTTTCCCCCAGCTGGAATAAAAGGACCAATCACCATAAATTACATCCCAACTTTTATTTAACACATGATTAACCTTTTCCAAATTTCTGTATACTCTCCGTGCATAAGTTTTAGCGGCCGGGTATACAGGGTCATCTGTATAACCGCGAAAAAGGACAAGAGAAAAATTTGTTTTAGACGAGGTTCCCGTTGCATTTGAATGAATGGAATGAAACAAATCCACATTATTATTATTGGCAATTGCATCCCTTGCCGAAAGGGCGATATCATCCGAATCGCTATTTCCGTGACGGGTAAGAATAACTGTTGCACCAAGTGAAGTTAAAATTTCTTTAACATGTAATGCTTTATAATAATTTCCTTCCGATTCCCAATAATTAGCAACAACAACGTGTCTGTCGTTAGAAGCATCATGCCCTCCGTGTCCGGGATCTATACATACCTTTACTCCGCTTAACGATTGTGCAAAAACAACAGAAGCGGAAAACATTAACAATATAACGGATTTAATAATTTTCATTTTTTATTCCTAATTAAACTTTAATTCAATTTTATAGATTATTCCCTCGGTTGAATTGCAATAAATGGCATTACCTATCTTGCTCCATTGCGGATACATTTCATAAACATCCTTTGTGTTTGTAATGTTTACTACGGTTTTGCCGTCTGCCGACGCTACATATAATTCGGAATCGATTACCTTTTCCCCGTCATCATAATCTTTCATAAAAGTAATCCAATTACCGTCTTTAGACCATTGCGGGAAATGTGCATAACCCAATTCCGTTAATACTGTCCCGTTCAAGTCGGTTACAAAACTTCCCACACCAACTAAAGTAAAAAGTAATCTGCTGCCATTCGGAGAAACCGACGCCCAGATATAATTGCCCTCTCCCAAAGGATTAAGCACTTTCCTTTTTCCTCCTTTATATAATACCAGATTGGAATTTTCCACTAATAGGATTGGAATTTTATCTACATCGATTTTGTTTAATTTATTATTCATAAACTCGGTAACAACTTGTTTTTCTTTAGAATATGTAACAGCTTCTCCTCTTATTAATTTAATTTCTGAAACACCGCGTAAATTTTCTACAAGAATTGTTTCCGTTTTTGTAACCGGATTATATTTCATTACCGAAATAAATCTGCGATTATTAAAGAAATTATCATTTCGGGAAATTACTTCTCCATCTTTTGTAAAATCGGCATTGTATCCGGCACTTATGTAATCGTTAATTTTGCTTATTTTACCGGTAATGTTATCAAATATCCACAAACCTTTATAATTATCGCTGGAAAAGAGGATTTTTGTATCATCATAATTACCTACCGGATGATAAAATTTACCTTGTTCCGGTGTAGTAATTTGTTTTATTTTCGTTACGGTTACCTTTTGTGCGGTTAATACTCCGCTAAATATAAATATGAATAAAAGGAACTTTTTCATTATTTTCCTCACTAATAATAATTTATTTTTGAACGTTTAATATAGGTTATTAGAATAATAATTAAAACTATTTTTTTTATAAAAAAATTGAGTTTATCATGAAAAAAAAATTATTACTGTTAATACCATTCTATTTTATTTTAGTTTCAATTTCAGCATGCCAAAATTTTTCTCTTGTAGATAAAGAAATTACATCGGCAATTAATGATTCCGTTTTCCCGGGAGCAACAATTCTGATAGGAAACGAGAAAGAGATAATTTACAAAAATTCTTACGGCCATTTTACTTACAATAAAAATTCCCCTCCCGTACAAAATAATTCCCTTTTCGATTTGGCATCAGTTACTAAAGCATTCGGAACAAATTTTTGCGTGATGAAATTAGTTGATGAAAATAAACTTGATATTAATAAACCGGTTGCGTTTTATCTACCGGAATTTGCGGTAAACGGAAAAGAAAACGTGAAAGTAGTCGACTTATTGATTCACGAAAGCGGGCTTCCTCCTTATTACACTCCGCACGAAGGAGAGACCAGAAAACATATTTTAGATACAATTAAAACCTTACCCCTTGCATATCCTACTAATTCCAAAACCGTTTACAGTTGCTTAAATTTTGTTACAACAATGATGGTTATAGAAGCTATAATTAAAAAACCGATGTATAAATTTTATGCCGATAATTTTACAACCCCACTCGAAATGAACAGAACAATGTTTAAGCCGGATAGCAACATGCAAAAATATTGCGTGCCTACCACCCCGGAATTACAAGGTATTGTTCACGACCCGCTTGCACGAGGTTTAGGTGGATTAAGCGGTAATGCCGGTCTTTTCTCTACAACGGAAGATTTATCCAAACTTTGCCGACTTCTGCTAAATAAAGGAGTGTATAACGGCAAACGCATTTTGAGCGAAAAAGTTGTTTCCTTTTTTACGAAACGATATTCCGACAGAAGCACAAGAGCAATCGGGTTTGATACAAAATCCGATAAACACTCATCCGCCGGAGATTATTTTAGTCCGGGAACATACGGTCATTTGGGATATACCGGAACATCCATTTGGATTGACCCCGTTAGAAAAATTTATGCAATATTTTTAACAAACAGAGTTTACCCGGACGATACATCATCAATTAGGGAAACAAGGCCAAAAGTTTATAATGCGGTTATTCTTTCGTTGGAAGGTAAATCGGGGAAATAACTATCTTGCTGTCCCTCTCAATAGTACTCATCCGTTAGAGATGTTTTTGATTTACCCAAAACACCACTAACGGATTCTATTTGATTTTCTCTCGGAAAATTTTACCACGAGAAAATATCTTTTTATAAAATAAAGGCAGTTTGGTAAAAAAATTTTATTATGTAAAAAAATATTTCTTTCCTATCTTTATTTTTTTAAATTTTTAAAGGTATCTATTTTGGCACACAAACTAAAAATTATTTTCGTTACACTATTATTAAGTACAACGCTTTTTGCACAAAGTGATTATTACTCAGGAACAGAAGGATTATACGGGAATCAATTAAAATCCGTTTTGCACCATAAAATAAAAGGGCATAAACGTTATTCATACTCGCAAATTTGGGATATACTAAAAGAAACAGACCGCGACCCAAACAATTCAGCCAACGTAATCCTTATTTACACAAACTATTCGCGTAGTGCGGCAAAAGAATATGATAACGGAAAAGGATGGAACCGTGAACATGTTTGGGCAAAATCTCACGGATTCCCAAATTCCGGTGATACCGCTTATACCGATGCTCATCATCTCAGACCGTCCGATGTCAATACAAACTCAACTCGCGGAAGTAAAGATTTTGATTACGGTGGCAGCAATACAACAGTACTGAATGTTCATTACGATAGCGATTCTTGGGAACCGCGTGACGAAATTAAAGGCGATATTGCAAGGATGATGTTATATATGACTGTCCGATACGAAGGCGGAGACGGTTATGATTTGGAACTTGTTGAATATACCGGAACATCAGGTCCAAAATTCGGGAAAAAATCCGTTCTGTTGGAATGGAACCGGCTTGATCCCGTTAGCGCATTTGAACGAAACCGTAACAGAGTAATTTACAAATATCAAAAAAATTACAACCCTTTCGTTGACCATCCCGAATATGCCGATAGAATTTACAACAGCAATAAACTCATCATTGAAAAAGCGGAACAGGTTGCTGCAAATCAAGTGGTACTCTCTTTCTCAAAAGAATTAGATGCAACTGAAGTTGTTAAAACTGCAAATTATAATCTTACTATGCTTGGCAACCCCTCTTCCGCAACGGCAAATTTCGGAGGCGACGGTAAAAAGGTTTTATTATCATTTTCACAAAACTTTGCCGATACATTTTACAATATCCGTGTTACAAATCTTGTTTCTACCGAAGGCGAAGCCGTTATTCCCAATTCCATTGCTCTGTTTTATACCGACGGAACAACCGTGATAGATACTATTGCCCCGGCAACACCGATAAATTTAGCATCGGAAGTTATTGACGGAAAAATCAAATTGACATGGGATGCCAACACGGAAAGCGATTTTTCCCATTATGCCCTTTATAAAGGAATTGTGGAAAATTTTGCACCAAATAAATATAACTTGCTTACAACAACGGAAAACAATTATTTTGTGGATGAAAACGTTCCGGATTATAAAGTCTATTACAAAATTTCCGCATTTGATATAAGCGGAAACGAGAGCGACTATTCAGAAGAGATATCCGTAATTGTGGATGTTAACGAACAACAATCTTTGCAACCCCAATATAGTCTTGGACAAAACTATCCTAATCCCTTCAATCCGTCAACAACAATTAATTTTACAATTGCAAATTCCGAATTTGTAAATATTTCCGTTTACAACACTTTGGGCGAATGCATTGCACAACCGGTAAATAAAAATATGATAGCCGGTTCGTATGCAATAAAGTTCAATGCCTATAACCTACCAAGCGGAATGTATTTTTGTAGAATGGAAACGCCAAAATATTCATCCACAATAAAAATGCTGTTACTCAAATAAGTAAAATAAATTAATTCCGGAAGTTTATTATAGCTTCCGGAACACTTATCACTCACAAACCACACGTAATATAACACCCAAGGTATTGCTTTATACCCAAAAACTATATTCTTTTGTTAATGTTTTTTTATTTGATATTTTTGAACTTCTAAAAAACAATAATTTTTACTTACAACCAAGGTTATTTCCATGGCAAAAATTTTATACAAAAAGCAACTTTCGGATGACGTATATTTAATGAGGGTACACGCTCCGCTTATAGTTGAAGAACGCAAAGCAGGGCAATTTATTATTCTTCAAACAGATGAAGAATATGGAGAACGAATTCCATTAACCATTGCCGATGCCGACGAAAATGAAGGTTCAATAACTTTGATTTTTCAAGTTGTTGGAAGAACCACTACGGAACTTGCTGCTCTTAATCCGGGTGATGACCTACCGGTATTGGTTGGCCCTTTAGGCAAACCGACACACATAAAAAATTACGGTAAAGTTGTTTGTGTTGGCGGAGGAATCGGGGTTGCACCGCTACATCCTATTGCCCAAGCTTTGAAAACCGCCGGTAACGAGGTAACAACCATCATAGGTGCAAGAAATAAAGAATTAATAATTCTTGAAGAAGAGATGCGTAAAATTGCGGATAATTTTATTATCTGTACGGACGACGGCTCGTACGGCCGCAAAGCATTGGTAACAGAACCTTTAAAAGAACTTTGTGAAAATGAAGAGACAAAACCTGATATGGTTATTGCAATAGGACCTCCTATAATGATGAAATTCTGTTCACTTACTACAAAGCCATACGGCGTATTTACACAAGTTTCGTTAAATACAATTATGGTTGATGGTACGGGAATGTGTGGCGGATGCCGTGTAAATGTTGGAAATGAAGTTAAATTTGTTTGCGTTGACGGACCTGAATTTGACGGACATCTTGTTGATTTTGATAATATGATGGCACGTCTTGCGACCTTTAAAGATATTGAAACGGAAGAATATCATAAATGCAGATTGGATAAAGAGGTTGAAAAAAAATTGGAGGAAACAAAATGAGCTATCCCTCTCAAGCGGAACTAGATGAGCAAGTAAAAAAATTATTCAATGAAATTTTTAACAGAACCGAACCGTTAAAGAAAAAGGAACAACTCGCAATACCTCCGCAAATGATGCCGACACAGGATGAAGAGATACGCAAACACAACCTCGAAGAGGTAGCAATAGGGTACTCACCGGAGCAGGCAAGAATTGAAGCAATGAGATGCATTCAGTGTGCAAAACCATCATGTATTTCCGATTGCCCCGTAGAAATAAATATACCCGGTTTTATCAAAAAAATTGCCGATGATGATTTTCAAGGAGCTATAGATGTTATTAAAGAAACCTCCTTACTCCCTTCTATTTGCGGAAGAGTTTGCCCGCAAGAACAACAATGCCAACTTAATTGTGCCACCGGAAAATTTAATAAAGATGTGGACAAAGCCGTTGCAATAGGGCGGTTGGAAAGATTTGTTGCTGATTGGGAACGCGAACAAGGAGCAATAAAACCTCCGGAAGTAAAGCCACCAACCGGTAAAAAAGTTGCCGTTGTGGGAAGCGGTCCTGCAGGTCTTGTGGTTGCAGCAGATGTCCGTCGGGAAGGACACGAAGTTACAATTTTTGAAGCCTTCCATAAGCTCGGAGGGGTAATGCGATACGGTATTCCGGAGTTCAGGTTGCCTAACAGCATTATCGATCAAGAAGTTTCAACACTTGAAAAAATGGGTGTAAAATTTCAAAAGAATTTTGTTGTGGGAAGAACAAGAAAACTAATGGACTTGATGAAAAAAGACGGTTATGATGCCGTGTTCGTAGGCACCGGTGCAGGCTTGCCGATGTTTATGGGAATCGACGGCGAAAATCTGGTAGGAGTTTTTTCCGCGAACGAATATTTGACCAGAGCCAATTTAATGAAAGCATACGATGAAGACCATGCCGCTACCCCATTCTACCATTCCAAAAATGTTGCGGTGCTTGGAGGAGGTAATGTTGCAATGGATGCAGCACGTATGGCTGTAAGGCTTGGTGCGGAGAACGTTTACGTGGTTTATCGAAGAACCGAAAAAGAGATGCCCGCACGTGTAGAAGAAGTTGCTCATGCAAAAGAAGAAGGGATTCAGTTTCTCTTTTTACAAAACGCAAAAAGAATAATAGGAGACGACAAAGGCAGAGTAAAAGCAATGGAATGTTTACGATATAAACTCGGTGAACCGGACGAATCCGGACGCCGCCGCCCCGTTGTTATTGAAGGAAGTGAATTTATTCTTGATGTCGATACAGTAATTGTGGCAATAGGTAACGGAAGTAACCCTCTTGTAAGTCAAACTACACCGGAGCTTGAAGTAAACAAATGGGGAAATATAATAGTTGACGAAAAAATGAAAACTTCCGTTGATGGTGTGTATGCGGGGGGCGATATAGTACTAGGAGCTGCTACCGTAATACTTGCAATGGGTGAAGGGAGAAAAGCGGCAGCTTCCATTAATGAATATTTAACAACTAATTAAATAAAAAGCCCCACGGTACTTAATAACGCGGGGCATTCCCATTATTTAATATCTCTATGAATTAAAATCTCCTCCAATTCATCAAGCCTAAATCCGGATTCTTCCGCCGCTTCAATAAGATGATTGTACAATTTGCCGTATAGTTGTAAAATATCTGCGATATGATTAACACTAATGAGCTCGGTAAACATAAAAATATTCAGCAACCACTTAATAAACTCTTCAAAACGTTCCTTATTAAAATAACGAACATCTTTATAAATATTTACCCCCAGAAAGTTATGAACGTAATTATCTTCAAAGATTTTAATAACAAATTTTTCCTTCCGTTTCAAAAAAGATTCTAAAATTTCTTTTTTATCGGAAGCAACAATTCCCTTTTGATTATTCATTAATTCATTGTAATCTTCTAAAAGCAATTCCAACAATGCAATAATCTTTGTAACCTCTTTTTCCCCTTTACCCGTTCGATAAATAACCTCGGCAAAAGATTTATGTAGAATTCTATCAATTAACTTTTTTACATCTGTATTTACAGCAAACGCTTTCTGCAAATTATAAAAAACTACCCAAGCCAAAAAGATTTTCAGATTCTCTTTATAGTCAGCTCTGTCACTGAAAATATAAAAAATATCAAACCCGTTATATTCCTTTTTTTTGCTTACATTTTCGGTTTTAATAAATAGATTTATATTCCTTATCACATTTAAAAATTTGTCGGGAGTCTCTTGTTCAGTAAAAGCGATAGGGGCAATTTCAAATATGCTTCCTATTTCTTCAAAAAAGGGATTAACTTTTACTGATAATTTTTGAATAATTTTCTTATCTCTTTGTGGGTCAATAACGGTTTCCTTAATAATCCGTTCCAATTCAGTCTCATCAAAAATCTTACTGAATAAGTTATACGCAGGAGTTAATTTATTATCCTCAATTGCCTCTTTAACGGAAGGGACACCAAAACCATTGAGTTTTTTGTAAATTTCATAATAATCTCCGTCAACATCTTTCACTTCTCTGAAATTTGTATATACGCGATGCTCAAAACCGTTGAGTTCAAAATAAAATCCGTTACGACATAATTCCATTCCGTTGAAAATATATTCAAGATTTGTAACCATATCTTTTACAATATAAAAATACCCGATTTCCCCTTTTATATTTAAGGCATCGGTAACATACATTTCTTTTATCGTTTTATTTTCTTCATCAATTTTAACAAGTTTCGGGGTCGATTTTTTGAAGTTCCCAAAGGCTCTGTCATATTTATTATTATAGAGCACCAGAGTTTTTTCTGCACCGATACTGTTTGTAAAAACAAAAACATTGTCGTTTAAATTTCCGCTCATATCGTAAAAATCATAAAACCAAAAATTTTCCACTTCGGAAAAAAGATACCGTTTACGTGTGATTGGGAAAATTTCCCGTTCATGTCTTTCAACAAGTCGGTCATTCGGATACTCGTTATAATAAGCACGTTTATATTCCATTCCGTATTTTTCGGTAAAGCCCTCAATCTGTCCGTGGGCAAACATAGGCAGTCCGGGCAAAGTAATCATTAAAGTTAATACACCAAAATATTTATCGTCGCTGCCGAATTGATGTATAGCTGTTTCTTCGTCGGGATTACTCATGAAATTAACGTATCGTTTAAGAATTTCCGGCTCGAACTCCAACGTATTAAAAATCAATTCACGATATTTTTCGTTTTCTTCTTTCATCATCATATGCATAAAAGCGGAATTATAAACACGATGCATTCCAAGTGTTCGTACGAAATATCCTTCCATTAGCCAAAAAGCTTCTGCCAAAAGTAAAGTTTGCGGCATCTCTTTATTCATTCTGTCCACAACTTCACGCCAAAACTCCATAGGGAAAAAGGCATCAAATTCCGCACGTGTCATGGAAAAATCGGTACGGGAAGGAATATCGCCGCCGGTTCCCGGTTGCGGATACCACAGACGTTGAAAATGTTTTTTTGCGAGAGTCATAGCCGCATCAAATCTGATAATTGAAAATTTGCGTGCAACATCAAATATTTTTTGAATTACCGCTTCACGCACTTCGGCTTTAAGCATATCCAGTTGTGCCGTATCATTCCAAGGCATATTGGTACCGTCGTTACCGTGGTAGATATAACGTACATCATTATACCGTTTATCAATTCTGCGAAAAACTACGGCAGCATCTCGTTTTTCCCAGTAACCGTCTTCTATTTTAATTTCTATATTCGGGTCATCAGATAAATCGGCACCATTAAAGGTATAAGGGAAAGGTAATTCCTGCACCTGCACAAAATAATCGGGATGATTAATAATCCAATCGGAATAAATACCGGTATGGTTCGGCACCATATCACTTGCAAGCCGTATTCCGCGCTCCCACGCACGCTTGTTCAAATCCGCATATGCCTCTTCTCCACCCAAATCCGCAGCAATAATATAATCGTAAAGAGAATACGCCGAAGCTACAGCATCGATATTACCCATAATATGTTTTATTTTTTTGGAAGCAGAACTTCGTTCCCATAACCCGATTAACCAAAGTCCGTTAATATTACGTCGTGCAAGTTCGTCAAGTTCTTCATCGGGAATATGATTAAGGTGCTTTATTTCGCGATTATATTTTTTTGAAAGTTGATTAAGCCAAACGTATACATTCTTAGCCATCAAAATCACGTTCGGCATCCAATCGGTATCTGCGGTAAATTGCTCCGGTTCTTCATATTCCATATTAATATCTTTGGCATAATCGTAGCTTGATTTACCCAAGGTTAATCCGTCGGTATTTTCATGTTCACTTTTATACCTGGGAACAATTGTTGGGATTTCCCCACCACCGACACCATCGGGAATTATTTCTTCTTTTATCAAATCTTTTGTCAATAATATTTTTTTCGTGAAATTATCTTTTAAATAAATTCCCCAATTGGAAAGAATATAGTCCAACTGTGCCGTAAGATTTTCGGGATTATTTTTTATCGGTGTCATTAAATATTCAAACAAATCCGATTTTACCGTTCCTATTGCTTCTTCTTTTTTGAAAAAAGCGTTAAGCTCGGTCATTACATTTTCGTATATCTTTTTGTTCACCAAATAATTATCGTCAAAAAATTCCTTCAATTTTGTATTTGCCGGATTTTGATTTGCCAAATAAAGAAGTAACATCTCTTCAAGTAGAATTTCTTTGTTTGATTTATTCCCGGTGTAGGAACGCAGATAATCGTACACAGAATATTTGCCGGTATAAACATCAGCTGGAGGAAAAACTTCTACAAATTCAAAGAATAATTTTCTTAGCCTCTCTTCCCCAATTGTTTTATCCAAATATTCCAAAGCACGACTAAACGCTTTAGGATTTATCTCTTCTTCATATCTTCTTAAAACAAAATGAAAAATTTCATCCATCAAGCCCGCAGCACTAACTTCGCTGACCAAAAGTTTTTCGTTATCGGTTTTTTGTCTGTTAATTTTTGCAACAAATTTTCGTACTTCTTGCAAATTTGCAAAAACCACGTTACCGGTTATTGAAAAAAGTTCCGAGTTAATATTATACTCTTTACGCAGTTTTGCCGCTATATGAAACTCAAAAATAGTGCCGGAATATAAATTATTATTCTGTAATGAAGTAATTTTGATATACATTTTGTTTCTATGATTTTTAGAGATACACATTAATAACTTAATGAAAACTATTAATAATATCAGGTAGAATTATTCAGGCTTTCCCAAATAATTTTCAAAAAGTTTTCTATCCGCTACCGGTAATCTGTACGGTTTTCCGGTGGAACCGATTATAAACAGACCTTTCTGATTACCGGAGGCAACAAGTATTCCGTTATTTTTATAAAATCTGAATTCAATTATTGCGGATGCAGCATTCAATTTGGATAACCAAACCTCGCAAAGAATTTTATCGCCGTAAAAAACCGGTTGTTTGTACGAAATATTTGTCTGAACCAGAATAGGATAAATATCATCTGCAGCAAGGTCAGTAACCGGTAATCCCACCGCTTCCAAAAATTTTAATCTTCCTATTTCCATCCATTCAACATAAACAATGTTACTCAAATGTCCTACAATATCAATTTGATAAGTATAAACTTCCAACTCAAATTCTATTTTCTTCATGGCATTTCCGATAAAATTTTATTTATAAAAAATTAACATACAAATTCTAAAAATAAGATATACATTCAATTGAATTTAGCAAGCTATAAAGGTATATTTTCAAGTTAAAATATTTTTACTAAAACAGTTTATGTTGGATAGTTAAAATGGCCGAAACACCATTGATGACACAATTTTACAAAATTAAGCAAGAAAATCCCGACACAATATTACTCTTCAGAGTCGGAGATTTTTTTGAAACTTTTGAAGAGGATGCCAAAACCGCTTCAAAAGTATTAGGAATTACTTTAACCAAACGTGCAAACGGAAAAGCGAGTCATGTAGCACTTGCGGGATTTCCCCATCATGCAATAGATACATATTTACCTAAGTTGGTACGTGCAGGATTTAGAGTGGCTGTTTGTGAACAAGTTGAAAATCCCAAGTTGGCAAAAGGAATTGTTAAACGTGAAGTAATAGAAGTAATAACTCCGGGTGTTGCATTTTCCGATAAACTCTTAGATCATAAAAACAACAATTATGTTGCGGCAATTTTTCTGCAAAACGAAAAAGCCGGAATCTCTTTTGCGGATATTTCTACCGGAGAATTTTCAACCTACGAAGTACATCAATCTTTTTTGGAAGAACAAATTCACCACATCAATGCTGCCGAAATCCTTATTTCTAAAGAACAAAAAGGGATTTTACAACCTATTATCGAATCATTAAATTTGCCAATCAGAATAACAAAAATTGACGAATGGATTTTTAACTACGATTTTACCAAAGATATATTGCTTGAACACTTCAATACCAAAACACTTAAAGGATTCGGTATTGAAAAGCTTTCTGCCGGAAATGTTGCGGCGGGCGTTGTTCTTAATTATTTAAAAGAGACACAAAAGGGTAAGCTTGCTCATTTGAATAAAATTTCTCTTTACAATCCCTCCGATTATATGATGTTGGACTCTTCCACTAAAAGGAATCTGGAAATTTCTTACACCATGCAAGAAGGGAAAAGAGAAGGGTCGCTTATCTCCATATTAGATAGGACTGAAACGGCAATGGGCGGGCGACTATTAAAAAAATGGATAAATGCCCCGTTAAGAAAAATTGAACAAATTAAACAACGTCAGGAAAGTATTGAGGAGTTTTTTAATAATAAAGCATTGAGAAAAAATCTTAAAGCCGAACTGAAAGAGATAGGTGATATTGAACGACTTATTTCAAAAGTTTGTACGGGACGTGCAAATCCGAGAGAATTAATTTATCTTAAAACATCATTAAAAAAAATTCCTTTACTTAAACAACTTCTTGATCAAACAGAATCAGATAACCTTCAAAGAATTAACAACCGATTAAACGAATTGAACAATGTTGTTGATAAGCTTGAAGTTTCCATTGCGGATAATCCTCCCCTCTCAATTACCGAAGGAGGAATAATACGGGAAGGATTCAATCCGGAGCTTGATGAATTGCGGGATATTTCCTCAAATGCAAAAACATGGATTGCCAATATGCAGAAGGCTGAACGTGAACGTACGGGCATTCCCTCTTTGAAAGTCAGTTTTAACAAGGTTTTCGGCTACTATATAGAAATAAGCAATACACATAAAACCAAAGTCCCCGCCGATTATATTCGGAAACAGACTCTGGTAAACAGCGAAAGGTATATTACACCCGAGTTAAAAGAATACGAAGAAAAGATATTAAACGCTCAAGAAAATATTTCCCTTTTGGAATATAATTTGTTCAACGAAATTCGTAATTATGTTGCGGCGGAAACAGAGGCAATACAAGAGAACGCCAAACTTATTGCCATGCTTGATGTTTACCTCTCTTTTGCCGATTGTGCCGAAGAATATAAATATGTAAAACCGGAAGTAAATAATTCCGATGAAATTAAAATTGTTAACGGACGTCATCCCGTTGTTGAACAAATTTTACCGCCGGGTGAAAAATTCACCCCGAATGATTGTAACCTTTCAAACAACGATACGCAAATTATTCTTTTAACCGGTCCGAATATGGCAGGTAAATCAGTATATCTTCGTCAAATCGGGCTATTGGTTCTTCTTGCACAAATCGGGTCCTTTGTTCCCGCAGATAGCGCAACCATCGGACTGATAGATCGCATTTATACTCGCGTCGGTGCAAGTGATAACATCACTGCCGGCGAATCTACCTTCCTTGTGGAAATGCAAGAAGCGGCTAATATTTTAAATAATGCAACTAAAAAAAGTTTAATACTTTTTGACGAAATAGGAAGAGGAACAAGTACGTTTGACGGTATTTCCATTGCTTGGTCCATAACTGAATATCTGCACGAAAATCCGGATGTTACCGCAAAAACTCTTTTTGCAACTCATTATCATGAACTAAATGAGATGGCGGAAATTTTTCCGCGAATAAAAAATTTCAAAGTTGACGTTAGGGAATACGGCGACAAAGTAATATTTTTGCATAAAGTAACAAAAGGAGGGGCCGACCACAGTTACGGAATCCAGGTGGCGCAAATGGCAGGGCTTCCGCCTTTTGTAGTTAACAGAGCAAAGGAAATACTTGAAAATCTTGAAGGAAAAGAATTGACCCCTTACGAAATTAAAAAGGCAAAAATCGCAAAAAACAAAAATGAGGATAAAATGCAATTTTCACTTTTTGAAGTTAAAGATGATGAAATTCGCCAAGAGATTGCAGATTTGCCGATTAACGAAATTACACCAATGGAAGCACTTAATAAACTAAATGCTTTGAAAAATAAAATAGAAGAGGATAAAATAAATGATTAATTCTAAAAAGATATTTTTCCTTTTTATAATGATACTGTTTTTTGTTCTTCAATATACTCTGATAAGTTGTGATAATTATACACCGGAAGAAAAAAAGTATATTGAACATCTAAAAAAACATAGAGAAAAGATAGATATCGAAATGCGGGATAGTTCCAATTCCCCTTTCAATCACAAAGAGAAGATTGAATTTCATCCTCTTAAATATTTTGAACCGAATTTTGATTTTATTTTTAAAGGTAAATTAACAAAATATACCAAGCAAGATACCGTTACAATATACGGTACCAAAGGAGAAGAACGAAAAACAATAAGATACGGATTCCTAAATTTGAAAAACGATAAATACAAATTAAAGATAAATGTTTATGAATCTCTTTCCCGAGACGGTAAAACCAAATATTACGGTATTTGGTTTACCGATAAGACAACGGGCAAGGAATCTTACGGAGTCGGACGGTATTTGGATTTTGAGTTAAACCCCGATTCAAATTATATTTATACCGTCGATTTCAATTATGCATACAATCCTTATTGTTCCTATTCTCCGCACTACTCGTGTGCGATCCCGACAAAGGAAGATTATCTGGATATTGCAATTAAAGCCGGCGAAAAAAGATTTCATTAATTAAAAATATAGGTAACCAAAGTGGTAGTAATTTTAAAAAACAATGCAACCGAAACACAAATAGAAAATGTAAAAAAACATCTTGAAGATTTCGGATTTCAAATTCACGAATCGCGAGGCGAAGTAAAAACAATACTAGGCGCTATCGGGGTAAAGCCCGGATTTGATATACGAAAGATAAAAATTCTTGACGGTGTTGCCGATGTATATAGGGTAACCGCACCATTTAAAATGGCAAGCCGCAGCTTTAAGGAAGATAATACGATTATAGAAATCGGCAATGTTAAAATAGGCTCCGGCGAAATAGTTCTTATGGCCGGACCATGTTCAATTGAAAGCGAAGATCAAATTTTCAGGCTTGCTAAAGTTGTTGCCGAATCCGGCTCAAAAGTTTTACGAGGCGGAGCATTTAAACCGCGCACTTCTCCTTATTCTTTTCAGGGGCTTGGAGAAGAAGGGTTAAAACTGATGCGTGCTGCAGCAGACGAATTCGGATTGCTTATGGTTACAGAAGTAATGCAAATAAGTCAAATAGAATTGATTGGGAAATATACCGATATTTTTCAAGTAGGTGCACGCAATATGCAAAATTTCGGATTGCTTAAAGAATTGGGAAAAACAAATATTCCCGTAATGCTTAAACGCGGATTAGCTGCAACCATCGAAGATTGGTTAATGTCCGCAGAATATATTTTAGCCAACGGCAATGCCGACGTAATGCTTTGCGAACGAGGCATAAGAACTTTTGAAACATATACTCGCAATACTTTCGATTTATCAGCCATACCGGTTGTACACGAAAAAAGCCATCTCCCCGTTGTTGCCGACCCTTCGCATGCCACAGGGTATAGAAAACAAGTTGCCCCTATGGCACGTGCGGCCGTTGCTGCCGGTGCCGATTCTTTAATAATAGAAATTCATGATAAGCCGGAAGAAGCTCTTTCTGACGGCCCACAAGCACTATTGCCGAACGATTATTTATCGTTGGTGCAAGAATTAAAAGTAATTGCAAAAGCAATTGGTAGAGAGTTATAATAAAAGAACGGAAACTGAATTGAAAATAAAAAAAATTTCAATAATCGGATTAGGGCTAATAGGCGGCTCAATAGCCAAAGCATTGCAAAAATCAAAATATAATTTCCACGTATCGGCTTTTGACAGAGCCGATACACTCTCCAAAGCTCTTGATGATAAAACAATAAATAAAACTCTTTCCACCGTTGAAGAAGCATTAAATTCGGATTTAATTTTTTTATCACTTCCCGTTGCTTCTGCTATCGAGGTATTCGACCAAATAGCACCGAAACTAAAAACAAACACTATCTTAACCGATGTTTGCAGTGTTAAAAATGTTTTTAAAGAAAGATGGGATAAAATTGAAAGTAACGGAAGTTATATAGGCGGGCACCCTATGACAGGTAAAGAAAAAGGAGGATATGAAAATTCCGATCCGCTTTTATTTGAAAATTCACTTTACATTTTAACCGAAGAGAGATGTAATTCATCTTTTTTTAACGATTTTCAAAAAATCATATCCTCTTTCGGTTCAAATATTTTACACATCCCCGCAAAACAACACGATGTAATAGCGGCAAGTGTGAGCCATTTACCGCAACTGGTTTCCGTTGCACTTGTAAATGCCGCTTCTCTTAAAACAGATAATTATAATTTTCTTGATTTGGCAGCCGGCGGATTTAGAGATATGACCCGTATTGCTTCAAGCGATTTCTCAATTTGGGAATCGATAATTGCAAATAATAAAAACCAAATTTTAACCGCACTCGATAAATTCTCGTACGATCTATCTTTGTTAATTAAACAAATAAAAGAGAATAATTTCGAGGCAATAAAAAGTTTTTTTGAAACCGCGATAATTAATAGAGACGAAATTCCTAAGAATACCAAGGGATTTTTAAATCCGCTTTTTGATTTGTTTGTTTTTGTAACGGATAAACCCGGTGCAATAAGCAAAATTTCCACCGCTCTTTATCAAGCAAGTATCAATATTAAAGATATGGAACTACTTAAAATAAGAGAAGGTGCCGGCGGCACATTTCGGCTTTCCTTTGCTACCTCGGACGAAGTAAAAAAAGCGTCCGAAATACTGAAGAAGATTGGATTTGAAACGGCATAGTTTAATTGTTTTTGCGGAGTAATTACTTACTCCGCAAAATCGGAAACAAATTTAGTTTTCTTCCGCTTCAATGTATTTGGTAGTATGTGCCGGGTCAATTTTTTGTAGTTTTGTAAAAATAGAGCGGTCCGGATAATCTTCCAAATAAGATATAATTTCTCCGGCTTTTGCATCAAAAAATGCGGAAACAAAAGGACTTTTTCTGTTTGTAGATTTTTGTAATTTCACCAAGTTATCAATCAATTTAACAATGGCTTTATAAGTCATCTCTTTATCATGATAAAATACATCCAAACCGTTGTAATGATAATCGAAAATATCTTGTCTGAACTGCTGATAAGTAGCACTGGTTGCATCCTCAATATAACCGCGTTTATTGTACTTTGCACTGCTTGTTCCCCAACTGTCACTGTTTCCGGATGTTCCGCCCATTACTGCAATTTGTAAAGCATCTTGGAAATAGGGTGTACCCCCATATGCCTCGTAAGAATCAGCATCAGTTCCTATAATAACAAGTGCATAATAATCCAAAAAGCTTGTCAAAGCATCAAAGTTAGTAGGATTGTAATATATAGTTTGATTTTTCTCGTAAACAAAGTTCCATTTATTATCCATTATATTCAACATCAATGAACGGTTTTCACTTCCTTCTACGGGACGAGTACTGTTTATAACCACTTGTGCAGAATAATTTACATCGTTTGAAGCGGCAGTAAAAAAGATATTAAAACTGCACTCAATTCTAGGCCATTCCCAATTTTCGCCGGTAAATTTTGTTGTATTTAAATAATCTTCAATTTGAGCTTGAAACATTTCGAGATTTTCCCGATAAACAGATTGAAGTTTTTCCGTATTAATATTAACTATTGCGTGTAATTCTTGCCCCCAGATTGCCCCATTTAATAATAACATCAAAATAAAAAGAGATCTTTTCATAATCCAACTCTGTTTGTTTTTAAATTGATTAAACAACTTTTTTTAGATAAATTGCAAGTTACAGGGTATAAGATATGAATTTATTAAAAAAAATAATACTCGTATTTTTTATTTTTTCCATTGTCTCATTTTCTCAAATTAAACCCGGAGCAAAACAAATTGCCCTTTCTCATTCGTCTGTTGCTGCCGGCACAGATGCATACGATATCTACAACAATCCCGCACTCCTTGCAAAAACAAAAAGAAGAGAGGCAGGTATCTACTATTCCCCTTCTCCTTTCGGGATAAATAAACTCGCAAACGGAGCGGCTGTATTTTATGAACCGACCGATTATGGTGGTTTTGCTTTTGCTTACTCTTTTTACGGATTTGAATTATATAAAAAAAATTCCATTTTGCTTTCGTATTCCAATAAAATTTTTGAAACTATTTCTTTAGGTGCAACAATTGTTTATCAAAATCTTTCAATTAAAAATTACGGAAATGATTATGCCTTTACCTTGATTGCCGGAGGAGTAATGCAGATATCAGAAAATTTTAATGCCGGTTTTTCAATTGATAACTTAACCCATTCCACGTTTGGTGCGTATGATAATCAACTTCCGATAATATTCGATTTCGGGTTAAGCTACACTATCTTAAAAATACTCAGATTTAATGCCGCAATAGAAAAAGAATTGGAGAAAAACACTTCATTACATATCGGTATTGATTATAAAATAATCAAATATCTTAATTTAAGAATCGGCGTTATGAACGAACCTGCATCCTTTTCTGCGGGAATAGGGATTAACTATTCAATAATTCAATTGGACTATGCCCTTTTCAATCATCAGGATTTGGGATTTACACATCAATTGGGGCTTAACATTATTTTTTAATAACCACATAACGGAGTATGTTCAAAGCCGGACACACAATATCAGCATGTTTGCTTCTCTTTGCCGGAACACTAACAGGGCAGAATGACTCTCTAAAAAACATTGATTACTTTTTAGAAAATGTAATCAATACCGCTTCCATAGAAAAAGAGAACTCACAATTGTACGATCTAATTGAATACTATCTTGAAAACCCAATTTCTTTAAACAATGCAACTAGAACTGAATTGATGAAATTGCCTTTATTGTCAGTTGATATTGTAAACGAATTAATAAAATACAGAAACAAGGTTGGTAGAGTGTTTTCATATAATGAATTGCTGTTTAACACTTTATTAAAAAAAAGAGAAATAAATATTTTAAAAGCATTTACTTATTTAACACCTCCTAAAAAAGAAAAAACACCAACTCTTTTTAAAAATTTTACAATAAAACTTCGCTCAAGAATAAGATACAATTTACAAGAATCCGAAGGCTTTAAATCGGGTTACTATAAAGGGGATAGAAATACTCTATACAACAGAATTCAAATACGCAATAATTCCTTAATAAATATGGGCGGATTAATTGAAAAAGATGCAGGCGATAAATCTTATTTCGATTTTTATTCTTACTATTTACAAATAAACAATTTGATAAAAGGAATAAATTTTTTGTTCGGCTTTTATACTGTGGAATTCGGACAAGGATTGGCCATGTGGTCTCCGTATGCCCTTTCCAAAAGCAGCGATGCTACTAACACAATAATTAAACGGGCACGCGGTATTACACCTTACACAAGTGCCGGAGAGTACCGATACTTGAAGGGAACAGCCGCAGAATATTCATCTCTCCATTTTTCTCTTTCTCCTTTCTATTCCGACAGTATTGCCGGTATATTTTCCCGCATTAGTCCAATCCGAAATTTAAATTTTTCTTTCCTTTACTACCGCCTACAACCCTTCAAGGGTTCAAGACAAAAAGAATATTTTTCTACGGCTTATAATTTCAGTTGGAATAATTTATTTCTTACCGGTGAAATTGCTTTCTTCGGGAAAACGGTTGCCAATATCAATACATTTCAATTATCTCTCCTCAAAAAATTTCTGCTTGTTGCATCAATCAGAAACTACGGAAACAATTATAATTGTTATTACGGAACTGGCTTTGGCGAAAGCGGACATTTACAGAATGAATTCGGAATTTATTTCGGATTTAAGTGGAAAACTCAGATAGGCACAATCAATTTTTATTTTGACCAATTTAAGTTCCCACAACCGTCAAAGAATATTCCTCTATCCGGCAAGGGCAGTGAACTTTCCGCATCTGTTCTCTTTCCAATAACTGAAAACTCTTCTTTATTTCTGAGATATTTTTCGGAACAAAAAGAGATCACCGAATTAATAAATAAGAATAACGAAATAACATCCAGACAAATAAACAAATTGCGAAGCGAATTTTTATATAACCCCGATAAAAAGATTAAATTAAAAACACGTATTGAAATAATTAACGTAATTAGTTCCACAAAAAAAGAGAACGGAATACTTCTTTTTCAGGATTTACACTGTAGAATAAAAAATAATTTCTCTTTTTACGGAAGAATAATATTTTTTGATACAGATGGGTTTTCTTCCAGAATTTACGAATTTGAAAACGACTTAACCGGCATAATGAATAATCGCCCCCTTTGGGGCAAAGGAATTAAGTGGTATCTTTTATTAAAGTATATGCTTATTAACAGACTTTACCTTTCGGCAAAATATTCCGAGCTTTATAAACCCGAAGAAAATTTTCTCGGCTCCGGTTATAATGTAATTGAAGGAAATATTGATAATAATGTATCGGTTCAAATAGATTATTTTTGGAAATAGTTCTTCTTGCAAACTATTAGAATGCTTCTTTAATACCAAAATATATTCCGGAAGTATTTGCACCGAAGGCAACATCAAACCGTATATTTATCCGTTCTTTTTGATCAAACATATAACGAAGCCCTAAACCGTAAGAATATTTCATTTCTGTTAATTTATAAGAGGACAAAGTACTTCCTACGTTACCCATACTTGCAAAAACCGTAAGACCCAATTTCCAAAAAAATTCGTCGCGGTATTCAGCCTGCAATGTTGAATATGTTTTATCACGAAAACGTCCCTCAAAATAGCCCCTCATCATCCATGGGCCACCTAATCTGGGCATTGAATAGAAAGGTGTGTCCCCTGTTGTAACAGCAGAGTATAACTGTAAGGCCAAAACCCTATTTTTATTTCCAAGTGCCCTATAATAACGTGCATCCAAGACATACTCGTTGTAAGCAAAATAACTTCCTAACCACTCGGTATAAAAAAGCGAATAAAAATCCATATAAGTTCCGGCAGAAGGGAAAAAAATATTATCTCTGTTGTCAACATTAATACCAAAACCAAGCCCTGAATCATTCCCTCCGTTAACTCCGGTAAGAGCGCCGTTTTCTAAAAACGGATTGGATAATTTATCAAAAACATTATAATAAGTATATTTATATGTGGCTATTACTTTTATTATTCCGTAAACTTTGCGTTTAAAATTTACGGATATCTCGGAAATTCTAAAATGATAATCCGGTTGCGGAATATCTCGGGCATTACTCCCTACTCCGTAGAACTTATCTATTTTATTGGCAATGTAAAGTTCCCCGCTAACTTCATCTTTAT
>CAZTYP010000018.1:0-26941 GCA_964617555.1 uncultured Melioribacteraceae bacterium
AAGAGCTTTAATTTTAACGCCTTTAATAAAAGTATATCTGTAAACAGCTCCCGCTCCTCTGTTTCCCAATCCGATAAACCCGATTCTTACCGTATCAATCGGATCGCAACGTAATTCCAGGGCATCGGTTTGTCCGGCCGGACGCGGGGGTTCGGGAAATAACTCAACAGGTTCATAGGTTTTGTTTTTGTCGCTCCCTTTGTTTTCCGCACAAGCATTAAACAAGAAAAACGCAATTAGTATAAAGCTGAATAGGAATACAAATTTCTTTTTCATTTTTTCTCCTTTTTATTTAATAAAAACTTCTTTTTCGGAAAAACCCATAATGGTTTTTTTTATATTTATTTTATTGTTCTTCATGTCAAACACAACTATATCCGCTCTTTTACCTACGGCAATTTCTCCTCTGTCCGTGAAACCGTAAAGCCTTGCGGGGTTTATTGTAACCATGTCAATTGCTTCTTTTAACGTACATCCGGTAAATTTCATTATATTTTTTACACCGGTAATCAAAGGGAGTGATGCACCGGCAAAAACGTTTTCTTTAGGGAACATAATTATTCCTTCTTCGGTAAGAACAACTTTATTGCCATCCCAAGTATAATACCCCGGAGGCATACCCGCTAACATCGTCATATCGGAAGTAAGTATAATTCTTCTGCTCCCTTTTGTTCTGTAAAAAACTTTTGCCATTTCGGGTTTAATATGAAATCCATCCATTATCATACTGCACATTAAGCGGTCTTCGGCAAGTTGCATCCAAAGAGGGTTATTAAATCTATTGATATTGTTTGCCAAACCGTTACCGAGATGTGTAACCGTTTTTGCTCCGGCATCAACAGCTCGTTTAATATCTTCGCTGTTTCCGTTATGATGCCCGAGAGAAACAATAATATTATTTTGCACACATTTTTTAATAAATTCAATTGCCCCTTCCACTTCGGGGGCAACGGTAATTTGGATAATTTTTCCTTCGGCAACTTCATTTATTTTTTGGAATTCATCCCAATCGGGCTTACGGATATCTTTCAAACGATGTGCCCCTCTGTAACCTGCAACGGGCGAAATATACGGACCTTCGAGGTGAAAACCAGGAACGGCATATGCAACTTCTTTATTTTTTAGTGTTGCAACAAGGTTTTTAAATGAGGAAACAAGCGATTTATATGATGAAGTAATAATAGTAGGGAGAAAGGTTGTAACCCCGTTTTCTTTATGCTTTCTTACAATTTTCACCATATCATCGACGGATAAATTCTCGTCCGAAAATTCAATTCCGATATATCCGTTTACTTGATTATCAATAAATGCCGGTGCAACATATTCAACATTGCCATTAGTTAAAGAATTTTCACTTCTTTCGATTTTTGAAATTATTCCATTTTCTATTTCTATTAGAACTTTCTTATTATCCGAAAATAAAACACCTTCAATTTTTTCCATTTTTTCCTCAACAAATTTTATAACTGTAATATAGCCCAAGCAAGCACAATTAACCCGCCAACAAATAACCATGCATATAAAAATCCGACCAAATCTTCTCTGTATCTTTTAGTAAATCCTTTCCATCGTTCTTTTGTAAACCACGAAGGTAAATCCAACAGTAACAAATCATGTCCATATTCTGCCGCCAAAGGTTTTTGACCGTTTTGGATTCTTTCTTCGTCGGAAAGTCGAATTAAATTGTCGAAAAACCGATCAATTTTTTCTTTCGGTTCCGGTTTTGTAATAATACTTATTATTACCAGCATAACAAAGCCGGTAAGCATTGCCCAACCAAAGGGTTCGGGTCTCCATTTATAAACAATTTCCCATGTGCCTGTATGTAAATAATTTAACATATAATATAAAAGATAGGATGAAAGTACCGCGGCAATTGCTCCGTATCTGTTAGCTCGTTTCCAAACAACACCGCCAAAAATCATAATACCCATAAATGCGGCAATGGTTTCTATAAAAAGGAAGGCATGAAGAACACTATCAACATACAGGGCAAACAGAACACCTAATAATGTTAAAAGCAAACTTGAAATTCTACCCATCCAAAGTAATTCTTTATCTGTCGGGTTTTCTTTTATATATCCTTTATAAATGTTTTGAGTAAACAATGCTCCGGTATTAACCATAAAGTTGGAAGCCGAAGACATATTTGCAGCCAAAATTGAAGCAACCATCAATCCTGTAAGTCCAGGGAAAAGCAAAACACGTGTTGCATACCCAAAAGCCATTTCGGGGTCGCTTAAATTTTGCCCGCTTTTAATAACAAGAGCCGCAACAATTAAACCGGTAAAAGCCCAGCCTATTGTTACCGTACGTTTTACAAAAGATCCGTAGGTCATCCCGATTCTTCCGTCTTTTTCTGTTTTACCGGTAGCACACATCGAAACCATATGAGGTTGTGCGGTAATACCTATAACACCGTTAAGGGCAAGCATTATTATCGTAAACCAACCAATACCCAACTCAGGGCTAAACAGGTCGAAAAAATTTGCCGGAAGCGTAGCTCTTAAGCCGTCCATTCCACCAACCTCTCCAATGCCCAACGGAATTAGCATGATGGAAAGCACTATTATCATCAATCCCTGAATAAATGTTGCATATGCAGAAGAGACCAATCCGCCAAAAAAGCTATAGATAATAAAAGCGATTGTCATTCCGTAAACAACTCCGTCAGTAGAAATCATATTATTTGTTGCAACCGAAATTACTTTTCCCGCGCCTTTAAGCATTGCTCCTTGTGCAAAAATAAAAAATAAAATTGCAAAAACAGAATAGAATAAAGCCATTTTGCTACCGTAACGGTCTTCAACTATTTCTCCTACAGTGGTTTTTTCACTTCTGCGGTACCATGGAGCAATAAGCCAGTAAAAAGGCGTAATAACCATATTTTTCCACTGATACCAAATGGAAGCAAATCCCATTTGAAAACTTGCGCCGGTTTGAGCAACAAAATTTTCGGAATGTGTTCCGGCGCCAAAACCTTGAGCAATCATTATCCATTTGTTAAAAGAACGGCCTCCTCTAAAATATCCGTCGCTGTTTTTTACTTTTTTTGTAAGCCATAAACCGTAACCGGTAATTCCGACAAAATAGATAAGAACAACCAAAGTATCTAACCAATTAAATCCATTTTCCATAACTATTTCCTATTCCTCGTTTTATCTTTTATAATTCAATAATACCGTTTATTGTTTTATTAATTTTTTATCTCCTTCGTAAGCAGGTGAAAGTTCATATTTCCAATTACTCAAAAACATAATCGGTCTGTTAAAAACTTTTAAATCTTCCACTGCTTGAAGAGTTACAAAACTTTCGTCGACATTGCCGTTTTTATCAAGTATTTCGGAATAATTCAATCCAAGATGTTCGGCTAAAAATTTATATGCCGGTTTCCTTTTGGAAAACCCGTAATCATGATAATCGTTTGGGAGATGAACATTTTCCACGTTATTTCCCGCATTATAAAACTCATAAATCCTTTTAATAAAAGGATATTCCACATTAGGTACGTTTTTTGTCCAATCGTGTCCGTCGGAAATTAATAACATCGGGCGCGGAGCGGCAAGTGCTGCAATTTCCGCATTGTTGGTTTCGTGGGTGGCACTTTTATGAATAGGCATACCGCTTTCGCAGTTACATCCTCCGAAAAAATGTGCGGAAACCATTACTACGGGAACAGATACCGTAATTCTCTTATCGAGAGCCGTTAACAAAATTGTTTGGGTACCGCCGCCTGAAGCTCCCGTAACTCCCACATTATTTGTGTCGGCATAATCCCGAGAATATAAATAGTCCAAAACTCTAAGACTGTTAAAAATTTGTATTTGAACCGCTTTCGGATTACTGTGTAAATAGGTAACCGATTCGCCAAAGCCAATCATATCGTAGGCAAAAACAACTGCTCCCATTTTTGCCAATGCAGCACAGCGTTTTTGCAAGTTGGGCCTAAAACGTCCGTAATTTCCCGGATTAAACCAATGCCCGTGCGGCGAAAGGATAATGGGGTTTTTCGTTTTTAATTCAAGGGGCATATAAAGATTTCCGGTTATTTGATGCCCGGGCATTCCGTCTATTGCAATATTTTGAACAGTATATCCATTCATCACTTTCTTTTTGGAAAGCACTGTATTAAACGGGGCTTTTCGGTATTCAGCGGGAATTTTTTCCATCTCCGCTCCGTTAATAATTCCGTTTCTAATAATTTCGGCTCGCTCCTCCCATCCCTTTTTATTTGAATAATAGGAGGAAAATTTTTCCAACTGCTTCACTGCCGCAGCTTCGGTTTGATAATACCCCACACACAAATACTTATTCTTATTTGTTTGAGCCCATATTTGCATTACTCCAATCAATATAAAAATCCATACTCTTTTTTTTGCTGTTTGCATAAAAATAATATCCCTATTTCTCTTTCTGTGATGTTAAATAATTGATTAATTCCAAGTTCGTTTTTTTTAGTTCTTGCACAAATAATTCGGATATTTCCGTTGCTCCGAGAGGAGAGAAATGTGTATTATCTTTTTTACCATCCGGATAAGCGGGATATTCACCGGGCTTTACCCAACAATACAATTTTTTAGATTTTTCAACTCCATAGCTTTCAAGCAACCCTTTGGTAAGTTTTGTTAAATCTACTAAAGGAACATTCGTTTCTTTAGCCACCGTCCTTACCGCATCCGGATATTTACCATGTGTATTCAAAAGGTTGCCATCTTTATCAAATTTACGTCGCCTTGTGGGAGTAACTAAAATGGGAATTGCTCCCTTACTTCCGGCTTTGGAAATAAATCGTTTTAAATTTTCATTAAAAGTGCCTCCGGCAATTGTATAGCGGGTGGTATCAAAATCTTTTTCGTCGTTATGTCCGAATTGTATTATAAGATAATCTCCCTTTTTTAAAGAATCGTAAACCGTTTTCCAATATCCCAAATCGCGAAAACTTTTTGAACTTTTTCCGCTTTTAGCAAAATTATGAATTTTAACGTTTTCATTAAAAAACAGAGGCAGTTTCATTCCCCATCCGGTTAAAGGGTATTTCGTTGAATCGTACTCAGACATTGTTGAGTCTCCAATCATATAAATATTAATTTTTTTCTGTTGAGCACACTGCCAAAGAAAAATCGACATAAGCAATAGCAGAATGATTTCTAATATTTTTTTCATATCCGTTTTCCCTTTTGTTTTAACTTAACCGATAAAAACAACCTCTTTTTATTTATTAAACACTATTGTTTCTGCCACCTTTTGAAAAAAGACCAAATCGGAAATTTCGTCTTTATAAAAATACATTAACGAAATATTCTCTCCGTTAATATCCTTAATTCCGTAACCTCTTGATGGTTCGTGAGGAATTTGCTTTGTAATTGTTGCAACAAAAATATATGCCGATAAAATTGCCCCGAATTTTGACGGGTGACTTCCGTCTATTTGAAATAATTCCACATCCGGACGAAGTTTTTCTACTAATTGCCAAGCTCTTCCTACCGGAACAACCGTAGCATTCATTTCGTTGGCAACGGAATAATAAACACTATCAATAGTCTTTTGATATTGAGGGATTCTTTTCCGCGCCCATGTTAAATAAAAATATGGTTCGGCTCCGTTTTTTCTAATATAATTGCAAAACAATTTTAAATATTTTGTAAGACTATCGGGTTTGTTGATTGCTGCCATACTAAATCCTTGAAGAACAACAACATCAAAATTTCCGTTTTTAATTTTTTCTTTTGTTTTTAAACCTCTTTCGCCTTTCCAATGCTCGCTTAATCTTCCGCCTCCAACAGTGCTTGCTCTTGTTATTAGTTTAGTATTTACTTTGCCGGAAAGAATGGAGGTAATTTGAGGTAAGTTATTAATATGTGTATAACTGTTCCCCACAAATAGAACTCTGAGAGTATCTTTCCCGTTTTGACCAAAAGAGAAAACACTACAAAAAATTGTAATAAAAAATAAAGTAATAACTGTCTTTTTCATTATTGTTACACTGTGTTATTAATAAATAATTAAACTATTTTCCTTTTTATCGGGTCCCATTGAACCCTTCTTTTTTCAACATATGATTTATGAGCCATCAATACGGCAACTGTATCCATATAAGCTATGTCGATATTACAAGCCGTGGTTCCGCCGTTGCGAATTACATCCAACCATTCTTTGATGTGTAAATATGTAATATCTATATTTTTGCCGCCAACTTTAGTATCCGTTAATCCTCGTTCGGCATAATACCTTTCGGTTGCCGATGTAATTGCATCTAAATTTAACGGTTTTTTAGGATAAGTATAAAACGGTTCCGACGGTGAAATAAGTCCGCTTTTTATTTTATTTATGTATTTCGGAGAATCGGGATTAGCATACAGCTTTAAACGGTTTCCAACTTCCATGCTTGCATCATGCCCCATAAAAACTCTTCCGCGTTGACGGCTGTTTGCCAATGTGGCACTATATAAAACAGAAAATTCCCTATCCGGAAATTCCAACGTAACCTGAAAAGTATCAGGCATATCGCGTGTAGATTTATCCCAAAAATATATTCCGCCGGAAGCAACGACAGAATGCGGAATGCCAAACCCCATAATCTGATTTATACCGTCAATCTCGTGAGAAAGCAATTGACCGGCAAGCCCCGTATCGTAGGAAAAGTAACGTGCCCAGCCGTAATATCTATCAATGCTAAAAGGTACTTTGGGAGTAGTGCCTAACCATTGTTCCCAATCAATTGTTTTAAGTGACCCCGGTTTGGGCTTACCGTTACTGTAAAGATGACGATACCAAGCGCCGGAAGGAGTATTTCTGTTTGTTGTTGCTTCTATAAGGGTTACCTTGCCGAGAATGTTTTTGTTTACAATTTCTCGGGCTTTTTTGTAAGATTCACTTTTGCTTAGTTGATGCCCTAATTGGAAAACAAGTCCGCTCTTTTTTACCGTATGATAAACATCATGAAGTTCTTCTTCGGTAAGCGACATGGTTTTTTCGCAATAAACATGCTTGCCAGCATTAATTGCATCAATAGTCATACGGGCGTGATGAAAATCCGGAGTGGCAATTATCACGGCATCAATACTTTTATCGGCAAGTAAATCTTGATATCTAAAATAGCGTTTAACATTTTTATTGTTTGCCGGCTTACCGTTCGGTTGTATTCCGTAACGTGCAAGATTTAATCCGTTTTCGGCATGCAAATCAAAAACATCACAAACAGCAGCAATTTCCACATTAAGTATCTCTTGGTTATTATATTTTTCGAGTGAGTTTGAAGATTTTAATTTTGCACGGGTATTATACCAATCCGGCGAAACAAACCCGAGAGCTTTAATTAATGCATTAGCTCTGGTTCCTACGCCGATAATCCCTATTCGCAACAGTTCTCCGGTGTTTTCTTTGGAACTTTGTACGGAAACATCTTTATCGTTAAGCCCTAAGTTAAGATTAACAACCTTCTTTTTAACTTTTTCGGCTGCTCGCTTTTTCAAAAAATCATATGCCAAAACTCCCAAAACAGGTGTTGTGGCAAGCCCCTTTAATATATCACGTCTTGATATTTTTTTTGAATCGTTATTCTTTTTACTTTCACCCATCTTCATTCCCTTTCAACTTTTTCATCAAAAAATCAATCCCGATAATATCACTTGTAGGGAACAGTGCTATTATTAAAAAGGAAACCAACTCAAATAAATTTTTATCTACGAATGTAGATGCAGAAACAAACGGAGGGACGGCAATATAATAACTTAACATCATCAATGCACCGAAAATTGCGGCGGAGGTGGAAAAAAGACCTAAGATTAAACTTAAACCGATTAATATTTGTCCCCATATATTTAAAAAATTAATTACGGATAATACCGCCGTATTACCGGTTAACCAATGAAATATGTTTGAAAAAACCCAGTTAGCCTGAAGAAGAAACGGAGCGGCAGTCCAATTAGGAGTAAACAATTTATCAATACCTTCAAACAGAAAATGATAACCTACAATTAAGCGCAGTAATAAGAGTAGAGTAATTTGAGGTTTTGTAAATAAGAATTTATGCGTCATTTATTAAAACCTTATTTTATTAACAACATTTTTATAACATCGGAATATCCGTTCGACTTTAGTCTTACAAAGTAAACCCCCGAAGTTAATTTTTCACCCACAGTAAATTTAAACTCGTAATAGCCGGTTTGCATTTTGCGGTTAATAAGAGTTGTAATTTCTTGACCTAAAGTATTATAAACTTTTAAACTAACAAAGCCGGGTACATTAATTAAAAAAGCAATTTTTGTAGTGGGGTTAAAGGGGTTGGGGTAATTTCCTATTAATTCAAATTTTTCAGGTGGTTGTTTGGCTTTATTATTTACAGAAGAAATAATCTCATCTGAGAAAATAATTTTTCCGAATTTGCCGGGTACATGAAATGAATTTGCCGCCGTATAATTCCAACAAGAAATTTCAGTACCGCCGGGAATTTCATTACCATTTTTATCTCGCAAACGATTATAGCGTGCCAAATTTAATCGCCACATATCCCCAGCAACCGGAGGATTGCTTACCCCGCCGGTAATATTCGAGTTTAACGCCGAAAAAGGGATTGCAATTTCACAATACCAAGCCGTATCGGTATCGGCAGAATTGTTAAGTGTTCCGGCAACCGTTACGGCAGAATTTAACTCCACAATATCCCACGAAAAATCACCGCTGCCACCTTCTGAATATGCTTTGTTCATTAATAAATCTAATTTCGTACCTAGAGGATTAATTTCAATTTCAAAATAATTTTTTCTATCTCCGTCAGGATCGCAAAAAATTTCTACCGGCTCTTCATTCCAAAGATGAGAATCCCGCAATGTCATTTTGCCCCAAACATCGGAATCGTAAGCAATAAAAGCTACATAAAGATTATTATCGTCCCAAAGGAGTTTCCCTTTTGTTTTTATTTTAACACTGCTTCCGGTTGCGGGATTAACAAACGGCTCGGTTAATAAAGCTTGTTGCCATTGAGGTTCGTTCAATTTACCGTCTATTATCGGAGGAACTTCCGTTTTTTTTACAAAATATTCTCTTTCCTTAATTATGCGGGTTACTCCTTTATTTGTCGCCACCCAAATATCTCCGTTATTATCAACGGCAACAGAGCGTACATCATTTCCGGAAAGACCATTACTTTCGGTGTAGTTTTTCCAATCTTTACCGTTGTATGCAGAAACTCCTCCGCAAGTGGCAAACCACATTGTTCCGGAGGCGTCTTCGGTTATTGAATTAACAATATTGTTTGCCAATCCGTTTACGGAAGTATATGTTGACCAATTTTTTTTTGGTTTATCGCCATACTGAGAAGAAACACCTTTATCCGTACCAAACCAACGTTTTCCGAGATGATCAATAAAAACCGAAAAGACATTATCGGAAGCAATACCATGCCATTTTGTAGTAATTTCGGAAGCCCCGGAAATTCCGTCAACATCCTGCTTAACCCTGGAAACTCCTTTGCCGTTACTGGTAACGTACGTCCAATCATTTTCCGGAGAAATCACATCCGTTACATTATTGGAAACAAGATAATCCAAATCGGAAAAAAGCTTCCAAGCGGTACCGTTAAAAGTTGAAAGCCCGAAATAAGTACCGTACCAATGAATACTGTTTCCGTTAATTGCAAGACATGTAACAGAATCGGAAACAAGCCCGCTATTGATTGTTTGCAGTACGGTAACAACTTTTATCTTTTCCCCGTCAGTATAAATACGTGCAACCCCGCCTTTAGTTGCCACCTCAACAAAATTACTGTCGGCTTTACCGGTATAACCGATAATATCGGTAACAACATCTGAAGGCAATCCGCTTGCCGCAGTAAATGAAAGCCATTTTCCGTTATCGTAAAATACCGATATCCCTTTATCTGTACCGAACCATTTTGCGTTCTCTTTATCCACATAAACAACATTAACATTATCACTTATAATGCCGCTGTCGGATTTATTGTAAACGATTAAGTTTTGTGCAAGACCGATTATATTAAACAGCAACAAAGCCAATAGAGTTTTTATCATTTTAACAGCACCATTTTTTTAGTTTCAACAAAATCTCCGGATTCCAATCTATAGAAATATGTTCCGGAAACCAATTGCAGAAGCATAATGCTTGCATCAAGTACATATTTATGTTTACCTGCAGGCATTGTTTTATTAATTAATGTTGCTATTTTACGACCTTGGAGATCGAACAATGTAAGATTGGTATGTCCTGCTTCCTTAAGTTTAAAAGATATGGTTGTAGTAGGATTAAAAGGATTCGGATAATTTTGTTCCAGAACGTATTCCGAAGGAATAGTTTCCTTTATTTCTTCCAAATCGGTTGTATTATAATCGTATGGTTCATTACAAAGGTGCCAATATTTTTCCGTTTGCCCGTCGTAGTCGCGTTGCAGATAATATGTTTTTAATGGTGTTCGGTTAAAATCAGTCAACTTTGCTTTAACCGGTTTGCCGTCTGTTTTCCATTCATATAAAGGAATATCCATCGGGTTTAATACGGAAGCCAATCCCCGTTCAATTGCCAAGTGAAAAAGTCCGAAATTCCCGGGCTCATGTCCGGCAAGCCAATGCCCGATAATATCTACATAAAAAGGATTTTTACCGAAAACAACAACATTGCTCATATAATCCGTGGCTAATCCTTTCGGGTTATCATCTCCCAAACTCGGACCATTAATAAAATTTCCGTCTCTGCCATAAATTCCTTCAATTATATGAAGCCCTGCATTTAAAGTCATATTATTATCCAAACAACGTGTTGCCCATGTTTCTTGCCAAATTCCACCATACCGGCCGGGTTTATCCCAACGCGGAATTTTCTCTTTATGCCTTTCATAATTGGTTTTAATTCTACTTTCTCTATCAAAAACCAAATCGCTTTCGGGTACACCTTCGGGATTGCCCGAAGTAAGTGCCCGGCAATGTTGTTGATAATTTTTTACAATTGTTCCTTGTAAGTTTTTAGCGCAAGAAGTAATTCCCATCCCGTGTGCTTTTAATTTGGCAATGTTTAAAAGCCAACTATCGGGAGCGTTTACCGGAAAAATATAAGGAAGTTTTTTAAAATATGTTCCGCCGACCACGTTTTTCCAAACAATTTTATTTTCCGGAATACCTCCCACACCGTCGGAATAATTATCTAAACGAATTCCGGCTTTCTTTACAAAATTAATATAGCCGCCGTCTTTTAAATCGGTTTCATCGTAATTTGTCTCTATCAAATGAATATTATCCGCAATAATCCCGAACTCTTTAAATCGATCAACAAAGCCGGCAACAAAATTAACATCGGTTACAATTCCCATTGTACCTTCCACAGTATAACCGTCCATTCCATTGTATCTTCTTGTTATGTTGGGTTTTATGGCAATTAAATTTGTAACCGGTATTGCGCCTTTTGCTCCGGCTTCTTTTGATACAAGTATTGATTTCGCAAAATTTTTACCGATATTATAAATTTTAGAAGAATTTGTTTTTACATCAACGTCCGTTCGTAAAATAAAAACCGCATCAGGATTATCTTCGACTGCAGAACTTACTCCGAAAAAACCAGTATCGGTTTTTTCTTTTGCTTTTACATCTCCATGAGGCAAAAAAGATAAGCCCGCTGCAGAAATTGCTGTTGTTTTAACAAATTTTCTTCTATCCACTTAACTCTCCGAATACGCTCAATTTGGTTTTCATAATATCTTTTCCATATAATTTTGCATAAACAACATTTTTTATTTAACTAACAACATCTTTTTTATTTGGCTATAATTATCGGTTGATAACTTATAAAAATAAATTCCTGATGATAATTCTTTTCCGTCAAATAAAAACCGATACGAACCTTCTGATAACTCTTCATTAACCAATGTTATAACTTTTTCTCCCAAAACATTATAAACCGAAAGGTTTGTATTACCGGCTTTTGGCAAAGTGAAACTAATTACGGTTGTAGGATTAAACGGATTGGGGTAGTTTTGTTCCAGAACATATTGTTGCGGTTGAGAATCCTTTTTCTCGAAAACATCCGTTTGAACATCACTTCCGTTTAAGAATAATTCCAAATTTGTATATCCTTCGGTATTACGATCGGTTTCATTTCTATCATTAGGGTTTGTAGGGTCCAAACCGTTGGCAACCTCCCATACATCCGCCATTCCGTCGTGATCTTCATCGGTATAAGGAATTCCGTTTTGCATATCGGGATATAGAGCAAGCACCTCTGTTTCCGAAATAATTTTTCCCGTTTTGGTTTTATATTCGTTTATTATTCTGGTATCTACAGCATCTCTGTTCGGAATAAATTTACCGTTTTCATCAAGTTTCATACATGCGCCAATTCCGTTTTCGGCTAATAAAATACTATCCAGATCAAGAACATTATCAATGGTTATGGGATAGGATGTTATTCTTCTGGAATCTCTTTTGTATTCAATCGGTATTACGGTTTGTCCTCCTTCGGGAAACCCCCAATGAGTAAGAGCCGTCATTTCCGTCATTTTTTCCCAAGCGTTTGTTGCTTCGGGATTATCATTATGCGGCCCGATATTATGAACAAAATAAATGGAAGGATTTCCTTGCGGACCTGTTGCGGCAGAATTATTGTATGGTTTCCAAATTATTTCTTTTCTGTCTTCACCACTATGAACAGAAGGTTGAAAAACATATTTGTTTGCAATAATATCAACAATTACTCCGCCGGAAAGTTGCGTGGGATAATATTTCCAACCGTAAATAATGTTATTAATTACATCGGAAGTTTTCACTTTCATTAACGGACTTCTTTTACCGTTATGAGAAAACAAATTATGATGAACCGAAATATCGGTCATACGGTCGGGAACGTTTCTATAGTTACTTCCGCTATTCATTCCGCAACTGTGCGAACCTAATCCTTCGGAGATAATATTCCATTGCCAAGTAAAATTTTTACCGGGTTTGTCTTTTACCCAAACTTCGGTATTCTCGTCAGTTGACCATGTTAACGAACAATGATCAATAATTATGTTGCTTGCCGTTTTGTAAACCGTAATGGCATCTCCGGCTTGTTTATTTGCATAGGGTCCGGGACGTACACGAAGATACCGAACAATTATATCGTGCGAATTAACAAATATTATGGGTGCCTGTTTCATGCCCGGAGCTGATCTTATCAATATTCCGTCTCCCGGAGCGGTTTGACCGGCAATGGTTAAATACGAATCAGTAATAACTATTGCCGAATCCAAAACTATTGTTCCGCCAACTTTAAAAATTATGGTTCTTGCACCAAATGTATTACATGCTTGACGGAAACTTCCCGGCCCGGAATTATTTAAATTGGTAACTTCTATTACTTTTCCTCCTCTCCCGCCAATTGAAACGGAACCCCCGCCTTCAGCACCGGGAAACGACGGTTGTGCTGACAGTAAAGAAACTAATACAAAAATACTAACAAAAACATTTACAACCCTACTGCTTTTTTTCATAGAGGTTTTTCCTTTTATAAATTAAAAAAAGGAGACTAAAAACCTTTAGTCTCCGTTCTAATTACAGTTAAATTATTTTAATAATATCATCTTTTTTATTGAAGAATAATTATCGGATTGCAATCTGTAAAAGTAAATTCCGGAACTTAAATTACTTCCGTTGAATTTAACTTTATGTGAACCCGCTCCCAACTCTTTATTAAGCAAAGTGGCAACTCTTTGTCCGAGTATATTATATATCTCTATTTTAGTATTACCCGCTTTTGCCAAACTGAAGCTGATAACCGTTGAAGGGTTAAACGGATTCGGATAATTTTGCTCCAATTTATAAGTCGGTTTATTTATTTCTTCGGCTGATTTTTTTGCAAGTGAAGATTCCAACACAATAGCATATATTTCTTTTGGAGCAAGAGAAACCGTTCTAACAAAATGATTGGATTCCGTAACCGGACTATCGTTGTTCCCTTCGCGTATTCTTTGAACACTTAAATCACCGGAAAGCCCGTAATCCGTTCCAACAATATCTATTGTAATATTGCTCAAGGTTGATGTTTTTGATGCATTTGCAAGTACGATAAGCAATTTATCATCATCATCATTTTTCCAAATTGACTGTTGTAATGTTGAAATTGTAACATTTCTAACCCCGGAACCCGGCAACCAATCGGAAGTTATTGTAGGTATTCCGGATACATCTATAATAGGTTTAAGCATTGTACCGAACGACATAAATTCTCGCAGTTTATATCTGAGATTTGCTATTTCTTTAATATAAGCTCTTGCAGGAACGGCAATGGACCTACTATCGGCATAAATTGATGTAGGAATACCGTCGATTTGTATTCCGAAATTAAAAATTGTGGCCAACTTACAATAAAATGAAACAGCATCATATTCACTTGTTCCCATTGAAATACCATATGTTTGTATTTTACCTGCATAAACAACAGGGTAAGCCGGAACAAGATTATCTATATTCCATGCCAAAGTTAAAGAGCCGTCCAACTGATTATGCAAAAATTCTTGTGCTCCTTCACTTGTAATAAAAACACTTGAAGGCACCGTATTACGTATTCCTTTAACAACTTCGTCATATCCGTCTTTCCATAAACTACCGCCCCCTATGGGGTGACCATGTGAAGCATCGTAACATTCTAAGGCCATGGCATGACAAACTTGATCGAGATATATTCCGTTTGCTCCAATTCTGTTTGTCAAATCATCTTGAATATTTATTAAAGTGTTTTGCCAAGATGTTTGTGTAGGGCACATCACGGCAAATGTATTCCCCGTAAAATTTTGAGTTTCAACATTACCATTAATATCTTTAACGGCATAAGGTTCTCCGTTTGTAGAATAATCATTTAAGCTCACATCATATAATCTGGCATTTGTATAAGGTACAATATAAACATTTCCGGGTGCTTCAAGACTCTGTACAATTTCGGTCATCCCGTTTATTTCCGGTAAAAATTTCGGATAATTTTCATCAATACCGTCAATGTTTTGGCTCCAATCGTACCAACGAATACCAACAGGAACACCTATCATATTCTGATATCCCTCTATTTCATTTCTTGCAAGGGTTGTGTCTTTTGTTCGTAAATATGCCCAAGCTCCTATACTGCCTATATTATTCTGGCGTAGCGTTCGCGAAGTAGATGTTTGCGGCCAATATTTTGCTTCGGACGAGACCCAATCTTTATAAAGTTTGGCAGCTTCGTACCAATTACCGTCAAAGAATTCTAAAGAAAAATACCCCGGCATTTCCCAATCGTTTCCGTTTACCGTTTTATTCGGAGGTGAAAATATATTAAAACATTCTATCCCTCCGCTTCTGGATACTGCACGAAATGTTTTCATTGATGCCGAAGGATCATGAGTACCTAAATATATTCCATAGTTATCATTATAGTATGCCGAAAATTGCATTGTTGCTGCTGACCCGCGAGGATAAAGAAGTTCTGAATTAATAGCCGATGCTTTGGGATTATCAATTTCTTGTCCGGCTGCATGTGGAATCAAAAAATGATCGCTTCCATCCGCCAAAATATTAATTCGTGGAAATGTTGCACTAAGTAACGATTTGTTATTTAATCCTTCAACGGAAAGATCCCATCTTGCTTCACCGTCATCCACAGAAATTGTTATTGTTACAACCAAAGTACTTGGAAATAGAGATGTATTTGTAGGGCTTGATAATTCTATTGTTAAGATGGAACCATTGTTTACCATATTTACATTATTCCACCCGTTTAACGACCCTATTAAATTATCTGAAATATTTAATGTAACCAAATGATTTGTTGAAGAGGTATTTAATAATTCGGTTCCGTTTCTTTGTAAATGAGCCAATTTAATTCCATTTCCAAGATTTTCAATTTCAATGGTAAGATCTCCGCTACTAATTACTCCGTTGGAAGTTGCTCCACCCTCGGTATAAGAAATATGCAATTCCGCACCGACCCCTTCTTCGTGAGAATCGGCAGCTCTTTCGTTACCGTTATATCCATTTGTACTTGCAATCATAAATGCCATACTGTTGCCCGAGGTCCAACCGTTTCTGGCAATAATTTCTTGAACTACGGAACTTATATCCGGTGTCCGTTGTGCCGCACCGGAATTACCTATACTCCATTCGTCTGGTGCCCAATCTACAGATGCCGCGGTTTGCACTCTGCCGGATATATCACTGTTGGTTGTTGAAAATGTGGATGCATCATCAACATCATTTCCGCGTATTCTTAATGATACTTCTCCCGTTTCATTTTCATCGGCGGTAAATTGAATGTAGGCATTTGTTATTGTTGCTCCTTGAGGAATAGCAATATTCGTAAAACGCAACCCAACTAATTTGGTTGCCAAATCAAGGTCCACACTTGTAAGTTCCATGCTTCCATCTGCATGTTCTTCTGCATCATCGGAACCAGCCCCCAAAGTTTTTACAACCTCTGTCGCTTCGGTATATTCAATATGTAATTGAGCGGGGGTTCCTTGCTCGTGGGAATCTGCGGCTCTTTCGTTACCGTCGTAACCCGTTGTGCTTGTTATCATAAATGCTATGCTGTTTCCGGAACTCCAGCCTCCTCTGTCAATAATTTCCTGAACTACGGAACTTATGTCCGGTGTCCGTTGTGCCGCACCGGAATTACCTATACTCCAATCCCCGGGCGTCCAAATTACATTTGCAGTAGTTTTAGCTCTGTTTGTAAATACATCTCCGTCCGTTGAACTGAACGTTACGGCATCATCAACATCGTTCCCGCGTATTCTTAACGATACTTCTCCCGTTTCATTTTCATCAGCGGTAAATTGAATATAGGCATTTGTTATTGTTGCTCCTTGGGGAATGGTAATATTCGTAAAACGTAACCCGACTCTCTTTGTCCCCAAATCCATATCGGTACTTGTTAATTCTACTCCGGTGTCGCTTGCTCGCTCTTCCGCATCATCACTGTCCGAAATGATACTTCTGTCTATCGTTTGCCCGTAGTTAAAAGAAAAACTCAACAATATTCCTAAAAAAAGTATTTTAAAATATTTCATATTCTTCTCACTTTAATTAATAAAAAATTAAATTTGAAATTACTGTGCTTTACATAATTCATATCATAATTTCACCTTTAAATTGTTTTATAATATTCGCACTATTATTTACAATAATCTTTTTTATTTCATTAAAATCATCTTTTTTATTGATATAAAATTATCAGATTGCAATTTGTAGAAGTAAATTCCGGAACTTAAATTACTTCCGTTAAATTTAACTTTATGCGAACCCGCTCCCAATTCTTTATTAAGCAGAGTAGCCACTTTTTGACCAAGCATATTATAAACTTCCACTCTAGTATTTCCGGCTTTTGCCAGACTAAAACCGATAACCGTTGAAGGGTTAAAAGGGTTCGGATAATTTTGCTCCAACTTATAAGCAAGCTTTAGGTTCTCTTCTTTTACGTCGGTCTCAATGGAATCAGGCTCAATAACGTATGCAATTATATCTTTAGGTTGAATTTGAATATTCATGCTAAAGGAATTTTCTTTTGTTAAAATATTTCCCTCACTGCTTTCGGTAATTCTTTGAATTTTCAATTTTCCGTAAAGACCTCTTGAAGCGCCGTCAAAATTCAGATTAAAATTAATTGTTTTTGAAACGGAAGCATTAGCCAAAAGAAGCATTGCTTTACTTTCAGCGGAATTTTTCCATAAAGAAGCCTGTAGCGCGGATATGGTAACAGGCCCTTTTCCCCAATTGGTGGTTATATCATCTATGCCGCTCCTGTCAATCTCTATAGGCTTAAGCATTCTCCCGAAAGAGAGATATTCTTTAAGTTTGTATCGCATTCTCCCCATCTTTCTAACGTAAGGAGCGGTTACGGAGTTTGTAACTGTACTGGGATAAAACCGACCGGGTTGAACTCCGTTTACAAATGAATTTGCGTATTCCGCAAAGTAACGCTGATCACCGTTATGCCCTGCAATAGTACCAAAATATTGCACCTTGCCGCTATAGACAGCTTGGAAAGCGGGAACGAGATTATCTATTCTCCACTGTTGTGCTAAAAACCCATCAACTTCATCGGCAATAAAATCGCAATTTCCTTCACTTGTAAAAAATTTATCTTCTGCAACTGCGGCGTGCATTTTCTCAAACATTTGGTTATAACCGCTACGCCAAGCATCACCGCCGCCAATTTTATGCCCGTGATTTTTATCATAACATTCTTGTGCTCTGGCATAAGCAACTTGATCAATATAAACGGAGCCGCACCCTATTTGGTCGGTTTCGGTTAATTGTTTGCAAACATCGGTTATAATATCTTGATACCCGGTTTGGGTAGGGCATTCCACGGCAAAATAAATATTGCCGAATTTTTGTGTGTGTACATTCCCCGCTTCATCTTTTGCCGCCCAAATTTTTCCTTCTGTTGAATAATTGGGCAGTCCTTTATCATAAAGTCTTCCATTAATATAGGGCATTATCGTTATTCTGCCGCTACTTTCCAATTCTTTCACTAATTTATCCATTCCTGCTTTTGCCGGGAAAAAATATGGGTAATTATCATCGAATTCTATATTATTCCAATTATACCAGTGCATTCCTATGGGAACACCCATATAATCGGCAAAATTATTTACCCAATTTCTGATTTGACTTATACTGTTCTTTTGGTCCCAAATCATCATCCAAAGGGCAATATTACCTGCGGCATTACGTCTGGCAATTCGTTCGGGAGTATCTTTCGGCCAATATTCCGCTTCTTCCGAGGCCCATTTTCTATATATCATTGCAGCGTCGTACCAATTACCTTCAAACAGTTCCAATCTGAAAACTCCGGAATATTCCCAATCATTTCCGGCAATTGTTTTATTGGGTATAGGAAGTTTGGTTTCGAATTTAACACCGTTTTTGATATTTGCTTTAACTATAAACTCTTTAATAGAAGCTTTGGGATCGTGAGTACCGAAGTAAATACCGTATCGGTCGTTATAGTACGCGCAATACTGCATTGTAGCTACCCATCGCGGATAAGTTAATGCTTCGTTTATATTTTTAGCTCTCGGGTTTTTAATTATTTGTCCGGAATGTTTAGGAATAAAGGCATAATCGTCTCCTTCGGCTAAAACATTCAGATACGGGAAATGAACTTCGAGCAATGAAGATGTATTTAACCCGCTAACCGACATATCCCAATCCGATTTATTGCCGGAAGTTTTAATTGTAACCAAAACGGATAATGTTTTAGGCAAATTCGGGTTTGACGGTTTTGTTAATAATATACTACATTCCGTACCGTTATTTGCAACCGAAACGCTATCCCATCCGTTAAGAGGTGTTAAAAAAATTTTGTCAACAGTCATCGTAAAAAATACCGATGATACTTTTGTATCAAGTAATTCCGTATTCCCTTTTTTAATACTTAACAATTTTACACCGTGTCCGGTATTTTCGATTGTAATACCAAGCTCTCCGTTCCCAATTGTTTCTTGTGCATAAACATTCACAAATAATAAAGCGAACAATATTACTATTCTACAGACCTTATGATTTTTCACATTCTCTCCACTTTTGATTTCATTAAAGAATTATTAAACATTCAGCATAATGCTTTTTTATTTTATTAACATCATTTTTTTAAGAGCTACAAAATTACCGGCGGTAATTCTATATATGTAAATTCCGCTTGCAATATTTGTAGCATTAAAATTAACGGAATGATATCCTGCCGACATTCTTCCGTTTACCAAATCGGCAACCTTTTCGCCTAATGTATTATATACAGATAATTTAACATCCTCTTGTTTCGGCAATGTAAATTCTATTACGGTGGTAGGGTTAAACGGATTAGGATAATTTTGCCGCAACACATAATTATTCGGGATATCATAGTTCCTATCTGATCTGTTAATTGATGTAACAGGGCTTTCTGCAGGTCCTACTTCGTTTGAACCGTCAGCGGGAAAAGCATCAGAGTTTGTTGCTATCATTACTCTGTCTATCATCAAACCGTCTTCTCTTCTGCGGATTTGAATTTTGTGAATTCCGGCATCAAGAGAATCAAGCGACGGGCCGTGTACCCAGGTAAATTCGTTAACGGAGCCCCAAAAAGCACTGTATGCTTTTTCCACGCCGTCAACCCCGGGTTTTGCGGTTTCACTATTGCTATCATTATTATTATTGCGTCTTATTGCAATATAATATTTACCGTTTGTTGTAATGTTAACTATCCAAGTCAGTTCGGTTCCGTTATTCCAATCGGCATTAAGTGCAACGTTATTTTCGGTTGTCATATATCCGCTACCGGCAAATCCGGTAACAGTAGAATCCTTTTCCCACATTAAGGGAACTTTAGGTTGTGTGAACCAAGTTGAATCGTTATTTTGTGAAACAATGGCTTTTTCGGCTTCCATTACGCAAATGCCGTTTGCCTCGTTAAAAACGGCAGGCTCCGGTCCCAATGTTTTTGCCGTTGCTTCGGCGGAATAATCCGTTTCGTATTTATTTTTATCCACGCCCTTAACCCTATATCTATATTCGGTTCCGGGGATAAGGGATGTATCTAAATAAGTTGGCGATGATATCCAACCGCTATTATGATTTGCGTCCGAGAGACATTCGAAGAAAAATTTAACAATTTTTCCCGTAGGGTTATCGGCGGTCATTTCAATTTTGGTTTCACTGATTGCATGCGGAGCAACAATAAAATTGGGTGCCGGAATTTCCATACCGGGCAAACTTTCCGCCGGTCCTATTTCGTTGGAACCGTCAGCAGGTAAATCATTTTCGTTTTTCGCAATCATCACTCTGTCAACAATAAAACCGGCTTCTCTTCTGCGAATTTGTATTTTATGCTTACCGGCAGTTAATGTTCCAAGCGAACTATTACCACGCACCCATGCAAATGTAATTGCCGCACCTTCAAAAGCTCTATCACCGGCATATTTAGGATTGCCGTCAACACCGTAAAATCCGGAATCGTCGCCAAGCGTAAGTGCAATACGACGTACGGCAAGGAAATATTCGCCGGCGTTTTTAATTTCCACCTCCCAGCTTAATTCCGTTCCGTTATTCCAAGTTGCATTCGGAGCAACTCCGTCAACGGTTGTCATATATCCGCTACCGGCGTAACCGGCTTGCACCGTATCGGCATACCATTTCATCGGGTCGCCGGAATTTGTTACATCCCCGTTTGCAGAAACAATTGCATGTTCGGCTTCCATTGCGCAAATACCGTTTTTTTCAATATATAGAAGAGCAGGGGCTTTATCGGTAGTTGCGGAAGCCGCCTCTGAAAAATCTGTTTCATTTTTATTTTTGCTGTTATCGCGTGCTTTAACTTTGTAAAAATATTCCGTGCCGCCTATTAAATTGGAATCTACATAGATTGGGGAGTCTTGCCAATTGCTGCTATGCCCGCCGGGTGTTAAACACTCAAAATAATACTGCACACCACTCCGGTCGGTAGCCGTTGTTGCAGTCATTGTAATTTTATTATATCCGATGGCAATCGGTAAGGAATCAAATGTCATCGGGTTCGGAGTAGGTGCATCGGTATCGTCAATATTATAAAGGGCTTGCAAAACCGGATAATCTGTTCCGACAATCATCCATACGTTATTAAAATCCCAATTTATAAAGGTGCTTTCCGTTTGCATTTCGGTTGTGGTTTTTCCGATAACGGCAACGGCTATTTTCTTTCCGTTACACCCGGAAGCCACTGTATCCAAAAAGTTATTTGCGTAAAAATTATTATCGTTATTGGAGCCGAGAAATCCGCGGATATGAGCATCCGACAAATTTTCGGCAACAAATTTTCCCGTGGAATAACAATTCATTAAAGTATCGCTGTAACTTCTTCCGCAAAAGCCGCCGGCTTGCGGATCGGTTCGTGCACCTTTGTAATTTACTTTTCCGGTGCTGTAACAATTTGTAATTTTACCGAATGCTTGCTGACCTGCAAAACCGCCAACCCTTCTGATATTACCGGTTGTTGTAACATTTCCGGTACAAAAGCACTCGTTAATAGTTGAGTTCGGATTTCTGTTTCTTCCCACAAACCCTCCTATATGTGCATCCCCATCTTCCGTGCCGTTGAATGTTACGTTAACTTTTGCATAACATTTTTCCGTAATTGCCCCATTATAATTGTAACCTATAAATCCGCCTACATAGCCGATATTACTTGTAGAAACAACAATTCCTTCGGAATAACAATTCAGAATATATGCTGCATTGCTACCACCCGTAAAACCTCCGGTATAACCGCCGCCGATAATATTAACATCGGTAACACCTAAATTTTTAACTTGGCATAGACCGAAATCCGTTCGAATGCTCCCGAAAACCCCGATATATTTAGCGGAAGGACGATTTATTGTTATACCGTTTATTTTATATCCGTTGCCGTTGTAAACACCGGAAAAAAAATCGGTTTCGTTTCCTATAGGCAGCCATCCGTTATTAGAGCCCTCCGAGGTTAAATCGTTTGCATCGTTGAATAAATCGCCGTCGTTGTTGTCATCGGCATCGTCCCAAGTCGCCGTTTCACTTGCGTTGATGTTAGCTGTTTGAATGTAATGCTTATTCCATTTACTCGAATTTTGCATAAGCCACGAAAGATTTGCAAGTGATGATATTTGATACGGGTCGGCTTCCGTTCCGGAACCTGCGGGAACAACTTTATTTGTTTGCCCCATATTGCTTACAAACATTATTACCAAAAAGAGACCCGTTAAATATATTTTCTTCATCATAACCTCTGGTTTTATCCTAATTTTCTATTTAATAAGCAACATTTTTTTTACTTTGGAAAAAGTTTTCGACTGCAATCTGTATATATATACCCCCGAAGGAAGATCGCCGGCATTAAATCTGAAACTGTACGAACCGGCTTGTAACTTTCTATTTACAAGTGTTGCAACTTTTTGACCGAGCACATTATAAATTTCCAAATCGGTATTACCTGCAACCGGTATGTAAAAATCAATTTGCGTATCGGGGTTAAAAGGATTAGGATAATTTTGTTCCAACGAATAAGTTTTTACTTTTGTAATTTCTTTTATATCGGAAAGCATCGAATCCGGCTCGATAATATACGCCATTACTTCCATTGGCGGAATGGATACGTTTTTGCTGAAAGAATTCTCCTCTGTTTTAATAGAGCCGTTACTGTTTGCCGTAATTTTTTGTACCTGTAATTTTCCGTATACGCCATGAGCATTACCGTCAAAATCGAATGTAAAATTTAATGTTTGCGACATTGATGCATTTGCAAAAACCACCGCCACTTTTGTTTCATCTTTGTTTTTCCAGAAAGACGATTGTAATGCGGAGATTGTTACGGGAATATCAGTTCCGTAATCTATCCATGTGGAAGTAATTGTAGGAATTCCGCTTCTATCAATATCAACCGGTTTTAACATTTCTCCGAAAGACATATAATCCGTTAATTTATAACGTAAGTTGGCTATTTTTTTTACGAATAAATAAGCCGAACGAGCCGAAGAGGAAGAAACCAATGATGTATAAAAACGCCCGGGAATTGTTCCGTAAACAAATGTTTGTGCAAGACGGCAATAAAAAGATTGATTATTATAACTTCCGGTACCTGTTCTTGTTCCGAAAGTTTGTACTTTTCCGCTGTAAACCGCCTGAAAAGCGGGTACCATGTTATCGGTTTGCCAACCGTCGGTTAAAAATCCGTCAACCTCATCGGCCAAATAATCGACACCGCCCTCAACGGTAACGAATTTATTTTCTCCGATTGTTCCGTGTATTTTTTCGAACATTTCATTATATCCGTCTCGCCAAAAAGCCCCTCCTCCCAAAGTATGACCGTGCGACGGGTCCATACATTTTATTACGGTTGAAGCACAAACTTGATCGATATAAACGGCGGCACATCCTATTCTTGTTGTAATTTGGCTGCTTGCATCTTCCATAATATCTTGATAAGGTTTATAGGTCGGGCACATTATGGCAAAATTATTACCGTTAAAAACGGAACCGTAAACTTCACCGTTTTTATTTTTAGTTGCACCCGGATACCCGATTGCATCATAATTAGGAAGGTCTTTGTCAAACAATCTGCCGTTGGTATAAGGCATACAAAAAACATCGTTGTTTTTTTGCAGTTCGCTTACCAATTTATCCATTCCGTCCCTTTCGGGAAAGAAAAACGGATAGTCATCATCAAAGTTTTTATTATTCCAACGGTACCAATGCATTCCCACCGGTACATTCATGGAATCTTTAAATCTGTTGATATAAGAAATAATTTTAGAATCGGAAATCACATCCGAAAAAATTAACCAAAGAGGAATGTTACCAATTACCTGTTGACGTTTAATTCTTTCGGGTGTCATTTGTGGCCAATATTCGGCTTTTTTGGAAGCCCATGCCTTGTATATTTGTGAAGCTTCATACCAATTACCGTCAAACAATTCAATTCTAAGGACTCCGGGAAATTCCCAATCGTTACCGGCAACACCCATATTCGGAGCGGGAATATCTATCTGATATTTTATTCCGTTAAAAATATTTTTTCGTACGGTAAAATCTTTTTTTGCTGCGGTAGGGTCGTGAGCACCGAAATAAATCCCGTAATCGTTATTGTAATAAGCTACATACTGCATAGAAACCGACCACCCGCGCGGATATGTTAACGTGGAATTTATACCCTTGGCTTTGGGATTTACAACAAGTTTGCCTGAATATTTCGGTAAAAAGAAATAATCGTTACCATTCGCCTTAATATTCAGATACGGGAAAACCGTGTTTTTTAATGTACTGTTACCCAATTTTGTAACGGAAATATCCCACTCGGATTTTTTATCATCGGTGCTAATTGTTACCGTTACGGTTAAATCTTTTGAAATACTTAGAGTGGAATGACTTAAAACAACGACACAATCGGAACCGTTATTTTGAATTTTCACACTATCCCATTGACTTGCCGAGGTTATAAATTTGTTATCAACCTGCAACAAAAAAAGTGCGGAAAGTGCTTCTGTATCTAAAAGTTCGGTGTCGTTTTTTTTCATACTGACTATCTTAACACCCTTACCGGTATTAAGTAGCGTAATACTCAACTCACCGCTGCTAATTGTTTCTTGTGCAAAAAAATTATGTGTTGCAAACAGAAGTGTAAATAATAACAAAAAAAAAATTTTCGGTCATTTTCATTTCTTTTCTCTACTATAATAAACGATTTGATATTGGTGTAAATTAAAACATTTTCCTTGATTAAAATAAGTTATACGAATTAAAACTTCGCTTGAAATGAACTGTAATTATATATTCTATTTAAACAACACAGACTATTACTGTTTTTTTTGAAGAATAAAGAAGTTCAACATTTTTTATTTTATTCTCTATTGGAACATGTACAATTATTGTTTTAGAAAGGATTAGCAATCAATAAGGTTATTGATTGCTAATCTATTATCTCTCCACAAAAAAAAAAAGAACCATAAATTAATAGAACTTAAATAGTGTGTTCTATTTTATTTCAATAGCATCATTTTTTTAACAGAAACAAAATTACCGGCAGTAATTTTATAAATATATATTCCGCTGGATAAATCGGAAGCATTAAAAGAAACGGAATGATATCCTGCGGATAATGTTCCGTTTACTAATTCCGCTACTTTCTCTCCCAAAATATTATAAACCGATAGTTTTACAGCAGCCTGTTTGGGCAATGCAAATTCTATTACGGTTGTAGGATTAAACGGATTAGGATAATTTTGTTCCAAAACAAACCGTGTCGGATAGATAAGTGATCTATTTCCTTCATTTACATCAACTTTTTTCATTTGAAGTGTGGGATAATTATCTCCGATAATTTCCCAAACATTATCAAAATCCCATCCGGCATCGGTAAATGTGGATTCCGTTTTCATTTCGGCAGTTGTCAATCCCGTGGCATTTCCTATGCTACTGTCTTGCATTGCCAATTCCTTATCCCAGAAATTCGCCGTATCTTTACACGCCGAAGCCTGATGCCCGAAAAAACCATAACCGTTTATATCCGTTCCGGTTACTTTGCCGGTACTGTAACAATTCTTTACAACACTATAATAAACCGGTGAGGAGCCCCAAGCATTTTGACTCCCGATAAAACCGCCGAAATTAGGCTGGGTACTTCCGCTTACACGTGTTACATTTCCTGTACTGTAACAATTCTCTACTCTGCCTTCATACTTCAAATAACCGATAAAGCCGCCCGCATCCTTTCCTATACTGGTTACATTACCGGTACTGTAACATTCCGATACTTTATATCGCCAGTTTACATTCCCTATGAATCCGCCTGCGGGTGAGTAAGTGTTTCCGTCGCTTCCCGTTACTCCAATCACATTTCCAGTTGAATAACATCTTCTTATCTCACTCCATTTCGTATGAAATTCGTCCGAATGCGTCCTGGCGATAAAGCCTCCTGCATAACCGTATTTGCCTGCCTGATCTGTTAAACTTACATTTCCCGTACTGTAACAATCTTCTATGATACCGCTGATATCATTATCTCCGGTTATCTCTATATAACCGATAAAACCGCCCGCATAAGCATTTGTCCCTACATGTACGTTCAATACTTCTACTTCGCTGTGAGAATTGGTAATATTGAATTTCGAATTCTGTATAAAACCGACAAAACCACCGGAGTATGCTCCGTCTATTACCAAACTACCCGTCGAATAACAGTTATCTATAACCAAATTTGAATCCGCATAACCGACCAATGTACCGGAACTGCCGCCTACCGCCATATTTACATTGGTTAAGCCTAAATCTTTTATATTAAGTGATTTTACCAATCCGAACAAACCTACATTAGATGATGTTCCGTGTGTTACCAAGCCGTCTATTGTGTGGCCTCCGCCGTCATATGTTCCTATAAAAGAGGTTACCGCATTTCCTATCGGACTCCATCCGGGATTAAATCCGGCTATGGTCATTGTATCCGTACACGA
>CAZTYP010000019.1:0-23414 GCA_964617555.1 uncultured Melioribacteraceae bacterium
TACACCTGATATAAAAATTGAAATCCGTAAAAAAATTGGGAACGGAATTTTTATTGTTATCAAAGTAAATGAATATCCGAGAATTGAAAAATACATCTTCAAAGGAAACGATGTTTTGGATGAAGAAGATTTGGATAAAGCTGTTACTTTTGTTTCAGGACAAATTCTGAAACCGCAAGCTATTTATAAAACTATTCGCGAAATGAAAAAACTTTATAACGAAGAAGGATTAATGAATGCTACAATTACTCCGGTTCTATATCTTTTTTCAAAAGCCGATACTACAGACGACGAAATTACGATTACTTGGATAGGAAAAGACGATTCTACTTTAACCGAACAAACCGTTTATGAGTATGACCCCGAAAGTCGCAGAAAAATTACACAACGTATAAAGAACAGATTACTTTTAGTATATAACATTGATGAAGGCGAAGAAGTTGAAGTAAGAAAAATTATTTTTGTAAATAATAAAGCTTTTACCGATGAAGATTTGAAAGCGGAATTCGAAGAAACTTCCGAACCGGTTTGGTGGAAATTCTGGTCGGACAATACATTTAATAAAGAAGAATATGAAAAAGATAAAGAGTTACTTGCCAACTTTTATCATAAAGAAGGATATAGAGACTTTGAAATACTCAGCGACTCGTTAGTTTACAACGATAACAAATCCGCAGTTGATATTTACATAAAACTCTACGAAGGCCCGAAAATTGTTGTAAGAAATATATTCTGGGAAGGCAATACCGTTTACAGCGATGATATCTTAAATGCCCGTTTGGATTTTCATAAAGGCGATGTGTTCGACTTGGAACGTTTTAATCAAAATTTAAGATTCAATGAAAAACAAACAGATGTTTCTTCTATTTATCAGGATAACGGATATTTGGCTTTTAACTTACAAACACGTGAAGAAAGAGTTGCCGAAGATTCCGTTGATATTTATATCACAATTAAAGAAAATCAACGTTTCAAAATTGGTGAAATTAATATTGCCGGCAACACAAAAACAATGGATAAAGTAATACGCAGAGAACTTTATACGGTACCGGGCGATTTCTTTAGCCGCAGTGCAATATTTACTTCACTTCAACAATTGGCAAATTTGAAATATTTTAATGTGGAAGGATTATATAAAAAAGGAATAGATTATAAACCGGTTAACGACAGCACAGTTAATTTAACATACAGCGTAGAAGAACGTTCAAGCGATTATTTGAACGCCTCCATAGGGTATAGCGGCAGCTACGGATTTAGCGGCTCCATAGGTGTTACATTAACAAATTTTTCTCTTGCACATCCCTTCTCTGTTGGCGGCGGACAAATTTTAAATTTCAATTGGCAATTCGGTGTAGGCAGTTACTACCAAACATTTAATCTCGGGTTTACGGAACCTTGGTTTATGGATACACCCACAATGGTAGGTTTTGACATTTTTGATACAAGACAACGCTACTATTACGACTTACGTCAAACAGGTATTACTTTTAAAGTAGGAAGACGTTTACGATGGCCCGATAAATATTTTTATATACAAGGCATTACAAAATATCAATACAATAATATTAAAGACGGCGGTTATTATTACGAAGAAGGAGAATATAATCAATACACCGTTGGTGCAACTTTAACAAGAACCGATATAGACAATCCTATTTTCCCTTCTCGCGGCTCAAAAATTTCCTTAAATACGGAAATAAGCGGAGGCCCCTTTTTACCCGGAGAAGTTGACTATTTGAAAATGCAACTGAAAACCGACTTTTATCGCAGATTATTTAATTCCAACAGATTGGTTTTTTATGCCGGCGTTAATATGGGATACCTTGAAGAATTAACAAGAAATACACATATTAATCCTTTTGAATATTTTTTCATGGGCGGAAACGGTTTGGTTATTGCAACAACTCCTTTACGCGGGTATAACGATAGAACCGTTGGCCCGAGAGAAAACGGTCAAATAATAGGCGGTAGAGTAATGACACGCTACGTTATGGAATTCCGTGGCGCCGTTACATTAGACCCGATGCCTATTTATTTTATTTTGTTTGCCGAAGCAGGTAACGTTTTTAAAGATTTAAAAACTACGGACTTTTACGACCTACGTAAATCCGTGGGTATTGGTGCAAGAATTTTAATTAATCCAATAGGTTTAATTGGATTTGATTACGGATACGGATTTGACCGAAGAGATGTTGACGGTCAAGACCCGCAATGGTTATTCCATTTCCAATTTGGTCAAGGATTTTAATTTCTAATAATATATAATTAAGAGGTAAATATGAAAAAGTTATTCATAGTGTTTTTTGTAATAAGTAGTGTTGCTTTACTTGCTCAAAGTCAAAAAATAGGTTATGTGGATTCGCAAGTTTTATATCAAAACTATGCTCCCGCAATTAAAGCCCAACAGGACTTACAAACTCTTCAACAAAACTGGGCAAGAACCAAAGATAGTTTGGCTCAAGCGTTTCAAGCGGAAATTCAAAATTACCAAAATCAAAAATCACTAATGACCCCTCAAAAACAACAAGAAACCGAGCAAAAATTAATGATGAAACAAAATGCAATTTTACAACAGGAACAACTTGTTTTACAAAAAGCTCAAAGTATGATGAAACCCATTACAGACGCTATTAACGATGCAATTGCCAAAGTTGCCAAAGAACAAAAAATGACTTTTATTTTAGAAAAAGGAAGTCAAGCGGGTATGATTCTTCATTATGCCGATGCAAAATATGATATGACTTATAAAGTATTGGATAAATTAAAAAAATAGGAAATAATTTTCCCTGTTTCTTTAATCCGATTATCAATAAATTATTAGTCGTAAATCGTTAATATTTTAATAAGTTATACTTATTTTGCCGATTTACGACTTTTAATTTATAAAATTTTTTCTTTTACCGATTTTATAAATAACCCTATAAAAACAATATAGGAAAAATCAAGATGAAAAAGTCTTCAATTATTCTTCTTTTTGCTTTGTTACTTAATTCCACTAATCTTTTTGCCCAACTCCAGATTGGATATGTTAATTCCGATGCAATTATTCAAAATCTTCCGGATGCACAAGATGCACAAAAAAAAATTGATGCCCAAATTCAGGAATGGAATGATGAAATAAAAAAAATGGAACGAGACCTTAGTGAAAAAACCAAAGACTTTGAAAAACGAAAACTGGTAATGAGCGATACAAAAAAAGCCGAAACGGAAAAAGAATTGGAAAAATTGGCTCAGAATATTGATAAATTCCGTCAAAATAAATTCGGTTACAAAGGCGAACTATATACAAAACAAGAAGAAATTATGAAGCCGATTCAAAATAAAATATTTACTGCAATTCAAGAAGTGGCCGAAGAAGAAGACCTTGATTTTGTATTTGATAAAAGCGGCGATATAATGTTTTTGTATGCAAAAGAAGAATATGATATTACGGATAAAGTATTACAAAAACTTGTTGACTAAATAACAAACAATTAATATTAACAAAATGGAAATAACAGTAAAGGAAATAGCCGAGTTTATTGGCGGAACCATAATAGGCAATGATAATTTAATAATTAAAAATGTTGCCAGAATTTATGAAGCAAACAACAATGATTTAACATTTTTATATCTCGATTCCTATAAAAAATACTTACCCGAAACCAAAGCAACTGCGATAATTATAAAACCGGAAATTGAAAGAACCCGCCCCGATTTAACATATATTGTAACGGATAAACCCGATATCGCTTTGCAAAAGATTATTATCAAATATTTCGGGAAGCAAAATCACATTACCGGAACCGACAATACGGCATTTGTTCATTCCACGGCACAAATAGGGGAAAACGTTACTATAGGCAAAAATGTAATTATTTCCGAAAATTGTTCTATCGGCGATAACACCATTATCTATCACAATACCGTTATACTCAACAATACATCAATAGGAAATAACTGTTTGCTTTATCCCAATGTTACAATAACAAAAAACAACAAAATAGGAAACAATGTAATAATTCACTCGGGAACAGTTATCGGGTCCGACGGTTTCGGATATTTCCTTAACGAAAAAGGTGCATATACTAAAGTTCCCCAAATAGGTAATGTTGTAATTGAAGATAATGTTGAACTCGGCTCCAATGTTTCCGTAGATAGAGCTGCATTGGGAAGTACCGTCATAAAAGAAGGAACAAAAATTGATAATCTTGTACAAATTGCTCACAATGTCGAAATCGGAAAACATACGGCAATTTCCGGACAAGCAGGAGTTGCAGGCAGCTCCAAAATTGGCAACCATTGTGTGTTCGGCGGACAAGTTGGAGTTTCAGGCCATATAGAAATTACCGATCAAGTTATGGTTGGTGCTCAAGCGGGAATTTCAAAATCTTTAACAAAGCCGGGCAAATACTTCGGCACCCCCGCAAAAGATTATAGAATCGCATTCAAAGAAGAAGCACATATAAGAAATTTGGATAAATACAGTAATCAAATTAAAGAATTACAAAAAAGAATTGAAGAACTCGAAAAAACTCTGAATAAGTAAAACTGAAATAAAAATTTATATACAACAAAGGATAGGTTTATGTTAGAAAAACAAAGAACTATTGCAAAAGAAGCATTTATTGAAGGCACAGGACTTCATACCGGAACAAATTGTAAATTAACTTTTAAACCGGCACCGGATAATTACGGAATACGTTTTATTAGAGTAGATTTGGGAGACAGACCGGAAATTCCCGCAACGGCAGATTATGTTATTGATGTTTCCAGAGGAACAACAATAGGAATTGGCGAAGCAAAAGTACATACCGTGGAACACGTATTAGCTGCCATTGTAGGGTTGCAAATAGATAATATTATTATTGAGGTTGACGGAATTGAGCCTCCGGTTGTTGACGGAAGCGCAATGCCTTTTGTTGAAATTTTGCAAGAAGCCGGGTTTGTTGTTCAAGATGCCAATAAAGATTATTTGATTATAGATAAAACAATTACATATAAAAACGAAGAAGAACAAGTGGAATTTGTTGCTTTACCAGCCGATACTTACAGAATGACCGTAATGGTCGACTATCAAAATCCGGCTTTGGGCAGCCAACATTCGGGACTTTTTGATTTGGAAAAAGAATTCGTAACGGAATTTGCTCCCGCACGAACATTTTGTTTTTTGAGCGAAGTAGAAACCCTTATAGATCAAGGATTAATTAAAGGAGGTAATATTGACAATGCCGTTGTTATTGTTGATGATAATATGCCGAAAGAAAAGGTTCTGAAAATAAAAGAAAAATTAAATATACCTGAAGAAGTAAAAATAGGAACAACAGGAATCTTCAACGAAAATTCTCTTCGTTTTAAAAACGAACCGGTACGCCATAAATTACTTGATATGCTTGGCGATTTGGCATTAATAGGCGCACCTATTAAAGCACAAATTCTTGCGGCACGCCCAGGACATAAAGCAAATGTTGAATTTGCAAAAAAAATAAGAAAACTTTACCAACAAAAACAGATCGAAAAAAAATATCAAAACATAAAAAAACAAGGAGTCGTTTTCGATATAGAAGCAATCCAAAAAATATTACCTCACCGTTATCCGTTTTTGCTTGTAGATAAAATAACCGACTTGGAATTTGATAAAAGCGTTAGAGGCGTTAAATCTGTAACATTTAACGAACTCTTCTTCCAAGGACACTTCCCCGCTCAACGCGTTATGCCCGGAGTTTTAATTCTTGAAGCTCTTGCTCAAACCGGCGGTATTTTGATGTTGAACTCATTGCCTGAAGACGAAATTCAAAAAAAACTTGTTTACTTTATGAAAATCGACAACGCTAAATTCCGCAAGCCCGTTGTACCCGGAGACCAACTGATTTTGGAAGCAGAACTGGTAGGCAAAAAAGGCGGACGATATGTAAGTATGAAAACTAAAGCCTTTGTTGACGGACAACTTGTTTGCGAAGCGGATATGATGGCTGCCGTTGTTGATAAATAATATTATTTAATAAATCATTTAAAATTTTTACGGATATAATATGGCTGTTAACATTCATCCTACTGCAATAGTTTCTCCTAAAGCGAACTTAGGAAACAACGTACAAATTGGACCGTATGCAATAATTGAAGATGATGTTGAAATAGGTGATAATAGTATTGTAGGATATCACGCTGTGGTTTACAACGGTGCCCGCATCGGAAAAAACGTAAAAATATATCAATCCGCTGTTGTTTCCAATGCTCCTCAGGACCTAAAATATGCGGGTGAAAAAACCTATTTTTATGTAGGCGATAATTCCGTTATCCGCGAATTTACAACACTCCACAGAGGTACTGTGGAAACAGGACAATCAACAATCGGCAATAATTGTTTAATTATGGCTTATACTCACGTTGCTCACGATTGTTTAATTGGTAATAATTGCATAATTGCAAATTCGGTTCAGATTGCCGGACATGTAACCGTTGAAGATTGGGTAATAATTGGGGGTGGGAGTTTGGTACATCAATTCGGAATTATCGGACAACATGCAATGATACAAGGCGGAATGTCCGTTGCCGCCGATGTACCTCCTTACGTTATGGCTGCCAATACTCCAATGCGATATAGCGGACTTAACTCCGTTGGTCTTCGTAGAAGAGGTTTTACAAATGATGAAATCCAAATTATAAAAGATGCTTATAAAGTAATCTATTTTTCGGGTTTGAATTTGAAAGACGCTAAAAAAGAACTGGAACAAAATTTCAATTCCCTACATGTTAATAATATCATTAACTTCCTAAATAAATCACAAAGAAGTTTGTTAAAAAAATGATCTGGCATTTTATTGATACAAAATCCGGTTCCGGAAAATTTAATATGGAACTGGATATTTTTTTATCCGAAATATGCAAAAATGATGAAGCATTCTTTCGTTTATATCGTTGGCTCCCCCATACAATTTCACTTGGTGCAAATCAAAAATTTGAAGAGATAGATTTAAATAAATGTAAAACCGATAATATCGGCGTGGTCAAACGTCCTACCGGAGGACGTGCGATTTTACATGCGGAAGAAATTACATATTCATTGATACTGCCTATAAGTTACGGCCTTTCCGCACGCGAAATTTACAACAAAGTTTCCATTACACTCTCAGCGGCACTTACAAAATACAACCCTTTGTTGGCATCGGTTGAGTTGGAACAAAATCAACCGAATTTTAAAGAATTGCTTAACACCCCCTCCGGCGGGCTTTGTTTTGCAAGCACGGCAAAAAGCGAAGTTAAATATAAAGGGAAAAAACTAATCGGAAGTGCTCAGCGCAAAATGAACAACGTTATTCTACAACACGGCTCTATCCTTTGCGGAAAAACGCATAGACTATTACCGGAGTATCTTGCCGATAAATCCGATGTGGAAATATTGAAAAAAGAACTTGCGGATAAAACTACTGAAATTGAAACCATCACAAAAGAAAAAACCGACTACTCTTTACTTGCCGAAATAATAAAAAAACAATTTGAAACCGATTGGAATTTTAATTTTACAAACTCTACTAATTTAATTATTAGTAAATTTGTAGATTAAATAATATTTATTGCTCTCTTTGTTTATAAAACTTTTATAGTAATGTTGATGAAATTTATTAAAAATCAAAATATAGTTGTGTTGTTTTTCCTTTTTTTCCCGTTACTAAATTCGGCTCAAAATTCACCGAAATTGGAATCTTATCTTGAAAATAAAAATGTAACTGATATTTGCGACGACGGGAAAAATCTTTGGGTTGCAACAAACGGAAACGGTGTGTTTCAATTCAACTACAGAATGCAGGAATGGTACAACTATTCAACCCGCAACAAAAAACTTAAATTAAACTTCTTTTACTCCATCACGGCTAATAAAGATTTTGTTTGGGCAGGCTCTCCTGACGGACTCTTTATCTTTAATAAAAAAAGGAAACGTTGGAGTAAAAGAAAATTCGGTAAAGGCGGACAATTGAGTAATTGGATTAGAGACGTTGAGTATGACCCTTATTTGAATGTTGTTTGGATTGGAAGATTTAAATACCTTACAAAATATGATTTAAAACGTCGCAGATTTTCCGATTACGATTTAACAAAAAACAACAATATAAAAACCAACACAATTAAAGTTGTTAAAGTTGACGGCGATTCTCTCGTATGGTTCGGAAGCGAATCCGGGTTGCACAAATACAATAAAGCTTACGATATTACTAACGATTCTGCTTTTACATTTTACGATAATAAATTCAATTATTTCAACGGCGAGGGCGATGCCGTTTCAATAGCCGCCTTGCTTGTTGAGCAAAATAATTTGTGGATTGGATTAGATGAGTTCATAACAAAAAACAATCCTAATTATAACCTCGGGGGGCTCTATAAATTTAACAGAAAAAATGATTGGACACGCTTTGACACACACAACGGCTTAAAAGGGAACGGTATTTTCGATTTGGAAATTACCGGCGATTACATTTGGGTTGCTCTTTATCAATTCAGTAAAAACACAAAGGATATTTTCGGCAGAGGTGTGGCTTTAATAAACAGAATTACAAATATTGTTACCCCGATTATTATTGACGGATTGCCAAAAACAATCAATTCACTCCATTTTGACGGCACAAAACTTTGGTTCGGAACAAATAAGGGCTTGTTTGCCATTGATTTTACCAATAAATTTGTAAAAAATTTCACAAAGGATTTAAATGAATAAGATACCACAAAAAAGATTGACGGAAATTAAAAATAATTTCGGGAATTTCAACATTGCTGTTATAGGCGATATGATGCTTGATGCATATATGTGGGGCGAAGTTAAAAGAATTTCTCCCGAAGCCCCAGTGCCGGTGGTGGAAATAGATAACGAATTTTACAGGTTCGGCGGAGCTGCAAACGTTGCCCTTAACATCAATAAATTAGGCGGTACTCCCCTCCCTTTCGGATTACTCGGGGATGATGACAATGCTGAAATTTTTATCGACCTTTTTAAAAACGCAAAAATGGATGTGGAATTTTTAATTAAAGATTCGTCGCGTCCTACAACAACCAAAACAAGGGTAATCTCTTCAAATCAACAAATAGTAAGAATTGATAAAGAAAGTACGAACTCCATTTCCGAAAATTTGGAAAATCTGCTTATCAATTCATTAAAAAACAATATTGAAAATATTGATGCGGTTATTTTGCAAGATTACAACAAAGGCGTTCTTTCAAAAACTTTAATAAAAAAAATTATTGAACTTGCCAACAATAACAATATAATAATTACGGTTGACCCGAAATTCGAAAATTTTTTTACTTACCAAAATGTAACCGTGTTTAAACCGAATTTAAAAGAAGCTGAGGATTCTCTCGGCATAAAACAACATTCCAAAAACGATATAGAAAAAATCGGATTTAAATTACTTGAAAAAATTAATAGCAAATATATATTACTAACTCTCGGTGCCGACGGAATGGCAATTTTTGAAAAAGGAAAACAACACAAAATAATACCGACAAAAGCACGCAAAGTTCTGGATGTTTCCGGTGCGGGCGATACTGTTATATCTACGCTAACAATGGCTTTAACTGCCGGTGCTACTATTACCGAAGCGGCATACCTTGCAAATTATGCAGGCGGATTGGTTTGTGAAGAAGCAGGTGTCGTTCCCATAAAATTTGAAAAACTATTTAACAATGTATTAAAAGGAAATTGAAATTAAGATTATCCTTCCATTTTTCAATCTTAATTTTTATTTGAAATATTATGAAAAATGTTTTATTGCCGAAAAAAGAAATAATTGAAATTGCCGAAACACTAAAAGCAAAGGGGAAAAAAATTGTTTTCACAAACGGCTGTTTCGATATATTACATGCCGGACATGTAGACTATCTGGCAAAAGCCAAAGAGAAAGGAGATGTTTTAATCGTCGGTTTAAATTCCGATGCATCCGTCTCCAGAATTAAGGGAAAACTCCGCCCCATTATTAACGAAAAAGAACGCGCTTTTGTTTTAAGCAACCTTTGCTCGGTAGATTACGTTACCCTCTTCGACGAAGATACACCATATAATTTGATTGCCGCAATCATACCGGATGTTCTCGTTAAAGGGGCCGATTGGTCCGTTAATAACATTATAGGAAGCGATATTGTTTTAGCTAACGGAGGAAGTGTTGAACCGATTGAATTTACCGTTACTCAATCAACTTCTAAAATTATTGAAAAAATTAAAACAAGTTATAAATGATTTTTAGGCGAAAAAAGATAAAACGAACACTTGGGAGAAAGATAGGAAATACCATTATCGGTTTTTTCATTCTCCTTTTTATTCTTTTGGGAATTGCTTTTGCCTTCTCTCAAACATCAACATTCAGAAAAATATTGAAAGATGAAATTGTCTCAATTGCCAACAAATCGTTAAACGGAAAACTTGAAATAGAAAGTTTGGAAGGAACTCTTTTTACTTATATCAAATTAAACAATGTTTTATTAAGAACCACAACGGATACTTTATTACAAGCAAAAAAAATTGAAGTGGCAATTAATCCTTTTCTTATACTTCTCAAAAAAATTAATATTACGAAATTTAATATTCAAGATGCGGATTTATCTGTTCTGGAAGAGGCCCCTGCCAAATGGAATATAAACAATTTAATAAAAATCAATAAAACCGATTTACACGAAAACACCGTAACCACAAAAAAAACAAAGGATGATATTTTCCCGTTTGAGATTGATATTTCGGAACTCTCCCTTAAAAGAGTCTCTTTTAAACTTAAAAAATATAAATACCTGAATACCCATACCCTGTACAGCACAATGAATTATAACGATATTGAAATTTACGACTTGAATTTGAAAATAAATATTTTGGTGAATATTGCTGAAAAGGTTCTTGCTTTAAATATTTCGGAACTCTCTTTTAAGCCGAATATTGATAATTTTATTCTGCACAATTTGAGCAGCCAAATTTATTTAACAAAAGATTTTGCCGAAGTAAAAAACTTTTCGTTCCTCACCGATAGCACAATGTTAAATCTTTCTGCAAAAATAGAAGACTTTAATTTATTTGGCAATATTAATATGGCGCAAATGAAAAACTCTTCCATAGCTTTCGATTTAACGGCAAATCCGATTTGTGCAAATGATTTATCAGCCTTTCTTGGATCGTTAAAATTTATGCGTGGAAGAGCCGCTTTATCCTTAAACGGCAAAGGAAAATACGGTGATTTTAATTTTGCTTCAATCTTCAAATACAAAAACACATCATTAAATTTCAACGGAAATCTTTCCAAACTTGATACACCGGCCAAATTATATATTAAAGCGGAATTTACAAATTCACATATTGTTTATAATGATGTGGATTCTTTCTTAAAAGGGTTGAATTTGCCCAAATATCCGAAACTAATTGCAAAAAATGTAAATCTTAAATTTGACGGCGAGCCATTAGTCTTTAACAGTAGCGGTAGTGCCGAAATAGACAACGGACGTTTTAACTTTACTGCATTTATGGATATTACAAAAAATCCTATTGAATACGATTATACGGTAAACACACAAAATCTCGATCTTAATTCGACTCTGAATATCCCTACAAAATTGAATGCTCACGGTCATTTAACAGGGAACGGCTTCGACCCGAACCGCTCAAATTCAACACTTGCTTTTGATATTATAAATTCGAAATTTTCGGGGCACCAAATAGATTCCACAAAGATTAAACTTGAAACTATCGATAAACTTGTTGCTCTGGATATTTATTCAATTATTGACAGCATGAAAAACAAAATTGAAGGGAAACTCGATTTAGCTAATGCTGAAAAGCCGATATACAATTTAACCGGAAAATTTGATAACCTGAATTTATTTAAATTTATTAATGATTCAACCTTTAATTCCAATCTTAACTTTACGTTTGATATTAACGGGCAATCACTCGATTTGGACGAAACCGAAGGGGATTTTAAATTGAATTTTGCCAATTCAATAATCGGTTCCAATAAATTCGATAGTCTTAAATTTATAATTGCCCTTTCAAAAGAAGACGATTTTAGATTGATAAACTTTCAATCCGATTTGCTCGATTTTAATGTTTCCGGAAATTTTAAATTGGCTGAAACAATAGATTTACTTGCAAATCAAACAAAAAAAATAGGATATGCAATTTCGCAAAAATTAAATGAAGTTAATCCGCTTCAATTTTCCTCCGATACATCCAACACATTGCAATATTTAAAAAAGAATAATTATTTAACCGAAAATAATATCTATTTGGATTTTGATTTTGACTTTAAAGATTTTAAACTAATTGCCGCTTTGTTAAATAGAGATAAAGTGGAAATTTCTGGAAAAGGATTCGGCTTCTTGGAAAATGATGCGGATAACTTTACGATAAGTACAAATATGAATATCGATTGGCTTTTCCTTTACAAAGGAAAGGATGTTTTTTACATTTCGGATGTAATAAACAAATTTGACTTTGGCGTAGATAATAAAAAATTTACTTTTGATAATATTTTCGGGTCAATTACATTTAACTCAAATAAGATGGTTTCCCCGATAGATATAAATGAAATTAAAGCTGACCTTGTATTTAACCAAAGCAAAGCATTTATAAATGCCGAAGCAAATATTAACAATCAATTTAAAACCGGCATTGAAGGCTTTTTAACCTTTTCCGATACAACCGCTTTGTTCAATATTTCCAACCTCTTTCTATCTTATCGTGATTATAATTGGAGCAACCGAGATTCGATACAAATTGTAAATACACAATCCAGTTTTGATATACAAAATTTTAATTTGTATAACGGTGATGCGAAAATTAATCTCTTCGGTTCAATTATAAACAAACGCAATCTTAATTTTGAACTTTCGTTACATGACCTGGACGGCGGCACATTAATAAATAAACTTCTTAATTATGATGTTTCCACAACAAGTTCAAAAATTAATTTGCTTGCGTCAATAAAAGGAACAACACGGAAACCTATCTATTTACTCAATATGAAAATGGAAGATTTTAATATCAGAAATAATTATATCGGCTCGCTTTTCTGTAACCTCAGCTATAAAAATCAGAACATCAATACGGATATTAAATTTATTGATGAACATAAAACCCCCGAACATAAACTCTTTTCGTTGGAAGGAAACATCCCGATAAATTTGGATATTAATAATTCCGATGCGCAGATTGACTCTTCAAAAAAATTAAACTTAAAATTTGAAGCCGATAAATTTAATCTTGCCTCGTTCGGAAATGCTATCCCAACCGTAAAAAAACAGAACGGCTACATAGATGCAAATATTATTCTTTCAGGCAAATTAAATGATTTTGATTATTCCGGATACTTAAAATCGAATAATATAAAATTTACCTCCACATTAAATAATTTGAGATACTCGACAAAAATCAATTTACTTTTTAACAGAAAAGAAGTAACATTGGCGAAATCCTATCTTAAAAACATCGAAGGCACCAATTTTCCCGGCAAATTGAATTTTACAGGCAAAATGTTGCTGAACGGCTTTAATGTAAATTATACAAATGTAACAATGCAAGGAAGTTTGGCTTTATATGCTCCTCTTTCCAGAGAAGTTTCTCCTAACTTTTATGGGGATTTGTTTGTTAAAACAGATCCGCATTGGATATTCAAATATGAAAAGAATAAACCTTCATTTTCCGGTACCATTTTACTTGACGAGGTAAATTTAAATTACGTCCCGTCGGAATCAAGCTATTCAATAACCGGCTCAGATTTTAAATATGTTTTTGTTGACGATACCAATTCAACAAATTTACAAAAATTAAAAAAGAGTAAACTCCGTTCGGCATTAACTCTAAAAGCAAAAAAAGAAGAAAGTAAAACAATTACTACAAATTTCGATTTGGATATTATTATTAAATCTCCTAAAATTTCCAAACTTTCCGTTCTTCTTTCCAAAGCGCTAAATCAAAAATTAATTGCCGATATTACGGGCGAACTTCGAATAAAAAATATTGGAGACAAACTTTTTTCGCAAGGACAATTCGATATTTTGCCAAGTTCCATGTTTACATTTTACAAAACATTTAATGCGGAAGGAAATATAAAATTCACATCCGATATCACCAATCCCCTATTGAATATTACGGCAACTTATACGGCAGATTACTTAAACCCTCGCGACAAAAATGCCGAACCGGTTAAAACCGCAGTTAAAATAAAAATTGACGACTCGGTAAATTCGTTGCTGAAAAATCTTGCTTCAGGCGAAAAACAACTTGATATGAAAATATACAGCGGACAACAAAATATAGAATACAATGTACCCAATCCGCAATACTCTAATCTTGATGCAATGTATTTTGTATTATTCGGAACTTTTAGTACCGATACCGAAAACGCCCAACTTGCAAAATCCGCCGGCTACTCTATGCTTGGTTCCGCCTTTACTTCAGTGCTTAATGCAAAATTAGGTAATTTTGTTAATAATGTTAATATAAATCAATCGGGAGATCAAACACGCTTTAATATTTCCGGACGTTACCAAAAGGTGCGCTATTCTGTTGGAGGTACCGTAGAGGAAATTTCCGACTGGAGCCAAGCAAGCGCAAAAATCGAGTATCTCTTTAGTCCGAGATTTATTATGCGAGTTGAACGAAAAGACCCCGTTATTTCATCATCATACAATACTCGTAAAATTAACGAGTTTGGCGTAATGTATAGGTTTTCTTTCTAATGATAGAACAAGTAAAAAATTTTTTTGACGAACATCCGGGCACCAAAATAAAAGTAAAAGAATTGGCCCGCAAACTTAACGCAAATACTGCAAAAAAATATGCGGAATTAAAAGAAGCCCTTTATTTTCTTACCAAAGAAGATTTTATTATCAGACGCGGCAAGCGTTTTGAAAAGGTAAAAAATTCTCAAAAAAAATTGGTAGGTACTTTTCAAATTTCCAAAGAAGGGACTTATGCCTTTGTTACTTTAAAAAACTCAAAACTGAACGATGTTTTTATCCCTGAAAAATATTTCGGACAAGCAATACAAGGTGATATTGTTGAAGTGAAATTGCTCCCTAAAAAACGCGGGAAAAACCCCGAAGGAAAAGTAATAAAAATTGTTGAACGAAAATTTAAAACAATAATAGGCACGCTGATAAAAAGGAGAAAACAATTTTACGTTGTACCGAAAGAAAAATCTTTTAATCGCAATATTTTTGTTGATGTTGAAAATTTAAATGGAGCTTCAGTCGGAGACTTGGTAGAAGTTGGAGAGATACTTCTTTCAAAAAAAACGAATATGCCCGAAGGAGTAATTATTACAAACTTCGGAAAAGAAGGGACTCTCAATGCCGAAATTGCCGCAGTGGCAAAGGAATTTGATATTCGTACCGACTTTCCCGAACAAGTGGAAAACGAATTAAAAAACATCTCTTTGGAAATAACCCCACAAGAAATTAAAAAACGACTTGATTTGCGAAACGAAACCATATTTACAATAGACCCAGTTGATGCAAAAGATTTTGACGACGCTGTTTCCGTGAAAATTTTGACTACCGGAAACCTCCAAGTAGGTATTCACATTGCCGATGTAAGCCATTATGTTACACGCAACAGTAAAATTTACGAAGAAGCATTAAAACGAGGCAATTCGGTTTATCTTGTGGGGAAAGTAATTCCCATGCTGCCGGAAAAACTTTCAAACAATATTTGCTCACTTGTTCCTAACAAAGAACGCCTTACTTATTCCGTATTGGTTGAATTCGATTCAAAAATAAAAATAAAGAATTATCAAATTAGAAAATCCGTAATTAAAAGCAAACGGCGTTTTACTTATGAAGAAGCACAAAAAATAATTGAGACCGGAAAAGGAGATTTTGCAAAAGAGATTTTGCAGCTCAATAAAATTTCCAAACGGTTGAAAGCCGAAAGAAATAAAAAAGGGAGTATTAATTTTAACAGACCCGAAATTAAATTCGAACTTGACAAAAGCGGAAAACCCGTTGCAATAAAAATAAAAGAAATGAAAGAAAGCAATCAACTGATTGAAGAGTTAATGCTTTTGGCAAACAGAATTGTGGCCGGTCATTTTAACAAAGGGAATATAGAAAATCGTAAACCGTTTGTTTACCGCATTCATGATAAACCCGACGAAACAAAACTTGCGGAGTTTGTTCAATTTGTAAAATCACTCGGGTATAAATTTAATATAAAAAGCAAAAATCTTGCAAAGGAATTTCAACTTCTGCTAAAAGAAGCTGAAGGGACTAAAGAGGCAGCCGTTTTGAACGAAATTGCAATACGCACAATGGCAAAAGCAATTTATTCCCCTAAAAACATAGGGCATTACGGCTTGGGCTTTAAATATTATTCTCATTTTACCTCGCCGATACGCCGCTTTCCGGATTTGGTTGTTCATCTGTTGACTTATAATTACCTTGAAAATAACGATAATCATTTATATTCTTTGGATGAATTATTTGAAATTTGTGAGCATACTTCCACAACCGAACGCGTGGCAATTGATGCCGAACGTCTCTCGGTGAAACTTAAACAGATGGAATTTTTGAGAGATCGCATAGGTGATAATTTCGAAGGAATTATTTCCGGCGTAACAAATTTCGGACTTTTTATTGAATTAAATGATACACTTGCCGAAGGTTTGGTACCTGTTAGAGATATGGATGACGATTATTATAAATATGACGAAAAAAATTATTCTTTAATAGGAAAGAGAACCAGACGAATTTTTCGGCTTGGCGATAAGGTTACTGTAAAACTGATTCGCATTGACGAAGAAAAACGTGAAATCGATTTTTTGATTGTAGATTAAAAAACTAATTGGTAACCGCAATATCCGATGACAGATACCTAAAATATGAAAAAAAGATTATTACATATTTCGCTTCTGTTTTTTGTTGCAAATATACTCTTTGCACAATTCGGACAAAATAAGGTACAATATAAAGAGTATGATTGGCTTTATATTCAAACCAAACATTTCGACATATATTTTACCGAAGAAGGAAAAACAAACACCGAATTTGCAGCTGCAACCGCTGAAGATGCCCTTGCCAAAATTGAAGAACGATTTAATTACCAAATTAATAACAGAATATCTTTAATTATTTATAACTCCCATAACGAATTTCAGGAAACCAACACTACAGACGGTTATCTCGGCCAAGGAACAGGCGGATTTACCGAGCCATTTAAAAATCGCGTGGTTTTTCCGTTTGAAGGCGATTATAAAAAATTCCGTCATGTTATTAGCCACGAACTTGTTCATGCGGTAATGCGCGATATGCTTTACGGCGGAACAATTCAAAATATTGTATCTCGGGGAATTACACTGCAACTTCCCCTTTGGTTTCACGAAGGGATGGCGGAATATATTTCCAGCAACTGGGAAACAAATTCCGATATGTTTATCCGCAACGCCATTATAAACGATTTCCTTCCGGATATAAACCAATTAGACGGATACTTTGCTTACCGCGGCGGGCAATCAATCTTTAAGTATATAGCCGATACTTACGGTGTTAAAAAAATAGGCGAACTTTTAACAAAAATTAAAGATTTGGGAAACTTTAAAGGAGGAATTAAAGCCACCCTCGGTATATCATTGGATGATTTGAACGATAAATGGAAAAAAGCTATTAAAATACATTATTGGCCCGATATTGCAAAACGGGACGACCCCGACGACTTTGCGAAAAGACTTACAGATACAAAAAAATCTTTCGGATTTTACAACACAAGTCCGGCAATTTCACCCGTTGGCGATAAAATGGTTTTTATTTCCGACAGAGATATTTATCTTGATGTTTATGTCAGAGATTTACGAGACAAAGACAGTATTGAAAAAATTGTAAGCAGCGGTACTACAAACGACTTTGAGGAGTTAAACATACTTTACCCTACTCTTACATGGTCTCCGGATAATAAACACGTTGCCCTTGCCCTTAAACAAGGCGGCGACGATGTTATAACAATCATTAATGTAAAAACAAAAGAATATGAACGACTTCCGTTTACATTTAATGGTATAGGCTCGGTTAGTTGGTCGCCTGACGGGAAAATGCTTGCCTTTGATGCACACAATGCTGAACAATCCGATATTTATATTTATAATTTTGAAACACAAAAGGTATCAAAAGTTACAGATGATATTTTTACCGATTCCGGCCCTACTTGGGGACCAAAAAGTGAAAATATTTTTTTCTCATCCGACAGAGGAAAATATCTCACTCCCTATATGATTCCAAAAAATTTTATACTCAGCAATTACAATTATAATCAAGTTGATTTATATTGTACCAATTTAAAAACTAACAAAATAACCCGCTTAACAAACTGGAAATACAGCGATGAAAAATCTGCGGTTGTTTCGCCGGACGGGAAACAGATTCTTTTTACTTCGGATAAAAACGGAATTTTTAATATTTACAAAATGAAACTACATACTACCTTACCTGATTCCGATTTTATTGCAAGTGATTTTGCCAAACCAATTACAAACTCATTAAATCAAGTTGAACAATTATCTCTTTCTCGCGACGGTATGAAATTAATTTTCACCTCCCTTTATAAACGCGGATATAATATTTTTCTTATGAGAGACCCGTTCAACGTAGATATAGGGCTCGATTCTCTTGAGCTTACAAATTATATGGCAAGTGTAATTGAGCATGATAAAAAAGGATTAACTTCAGAGGTTGCCTTTTTAGGCAAAACGGAAAAGTACCAAACGGCAACAGTTGCCGAGAGTAACAAACACGAAGAAACTTTTAAGGAAACTCAAGAAGAAAAAAAACATAACCGAAGACGATTTATTTTTACCGGCGATTTGGTAGAAACCGACACTTCAACTGTTGCAAAAAATGATTCTTCAGAGAGTATTTATACCAATTTTATTTTTTCACCGGATAATATAACTTATACGGCGGACACTTCCGGAAATTCTGAAAAAGAAAATATTTTTACACAAAAGCTGGATAAAAACGGTAACTATTTAGTTAACCGTTACAAAGTAAATTTTACTCCGGATTTAATATATGCCAATGCCGGATACAGCACCATGTACGGGCTTATAGGAACCACCGTTCTTTCATTCAGCGATATGTTGGGCAATCATCGTCTTGTAGGTACAACCGGCTTTCAAATAGACTTAAAGAACAGCGATTACGGATTGTCTTACCATTACCTTGCCAAACGTGTCAATTTCGGTATTGAACTTTATCATACTGCTCGCTTTGTATATCTATACAGAGGTTTGTTCTACAACCTTTTTCGTTTTAGAAATTACGGCGGTATAATTTCCGCAAGTTTTCCGCTAAGCAGGTTTAACAGATTTGAAGCATCACTCGGGGCAATGGTAACATCGTCGGAAAACCTGGACGATTATTACGAACCGATGGAAAAGATTTTTTACACAATCCCTTCTGTAGGCTTTGTACACGACAATACGCTTTGGGGTTATTATTCACCCATACAAGGCACGCGTTATAAAATATCCGTTTTCGGTAATATGGGCTTTAACGATCCACGAAAAAGTTTTTATTCCGTAACTTGGGATTACCGTAAATATATCCGTTTCCTCTTCGATAATTCCGCCGTTTTCCGTTTTTCCGGCGGATACTCCGGAGGATTAAATCCGCAACGCTTTATGCTCGGGGGAACCGATAATTGGATTAATAGAATATTTACAACCGGAACCGTTCCCATCAGAGATGCTTCCGATTTTATTTTTCTTTCTCCCGCTATGCCTTTACGGGGATATAATTACGGACAACAAATTGGAACAAAATACATGCTTTTAAATTTGGAATTGAGAATGCCATTAATCAGATATCTCCTTGCGGGACCTATCATTCCGGTCTTTTTCCAAAATGTTATAGGAACTGCATTTATTGATATCGGCACGGCTTGGACTTCCAATAAGGATTTTGAAATTGATTTTATGCATAAATACTCCGACTATTCAAAAGGAATGCTTGTCGGTACCGGCTTTGGAGCACGCTCATACGTGCTGTTTTTTCTACTTAGGTTTGATGTAGCATGGGCATACGATTTTACCGGATTTTCCAAACCGAAATATTATTTTTCAATCGGTTTCGATTTTTAGCCCTATCCTATTTCCGATTTTGTTCACGTTATAAGGAAATAAAAGTCCCCGTAAGGTAACATTATTTTATTATCCCTACGAGGCACATTCTAAAATCTTACAATTAAATAACACCTAATTCATTTCCAACCTTGGTAAACTTTTCAATTGCAAAATCTATATGCTCGTCAGTATGAGCGGCACTTATTTGAACTCTGATACGGGACTTCCCTTTGGGAACAACAGGATAATAAAACCCGATTACATAAACTCCTTCAGACAATAATTTATCTGCAAACTGTTGTGAAAGAAAAGCATCGTTTTCCATATGACCAAGCATAATAGGAACAATGGGATGAACGCTTTCAACAATTTTAAAACCGGCTTCGGTAATCCCCTTTCTGAAACGTTGTGTATTTTTCATAACTCTGTCGCGTAATTGCGAAGTTGCTAAAAACATATCCAACACTTCCAATGTTGCACCGGCAATTGCCGGAGCTAACGAATTCGAAAAAAGATAAGGACGGGCGCGTTGACGTAACATATCAATAATTTCTTTTCTTCCGGAAATACATCCACCGGAAGCACCTCCGAGAGCTTTGCCAAACGTTGTACTGATTATATCAACCCTGCCAACCGCACCGGCATATTCGTAACTTCCCTTCCCCGAAGCTCCCAAAAAGCCGGTAGCATGCGAATCGTCAACCATTACCATTGCCCCGTATTGATCAGCAAGATCGCATATTTTATCTACTTGTGCAATAATTCCGTCCATCGAAAAAACGCCATCGGTTACAATTAATTTTGTTTTTGCCGAAGAGGCCGCTTTCAGTTGTTCCTCCAAATCATTCATATCGTTATTTTTGTAACGGAAACGCTGAGCTTTGCATAGGCGAACGCCATCTATAATTGAAGCATGATTTAATTCATCCGAAATTATTGCATCTTCCGGTCCCAAAAGCGGCTCAAAAACAGCCCCGTTGGCATCAAATGCGGATGAAAAAAGGATGGTATCTTCTGTTCCGAGAAATTCCGTTAATTTTGCTTCCAATTGTTTATGAATATCTTGTGTGCCGCAAATAAATCTTACGGAAGAGAGCCCGAACCCCCATTCGTCCATTGCCTTTTTTGCCGCTTCAATTAATGCGGGATGATTAGATAAACCCAAATAATTATTCGCACAAAAGTTAAGTACTTTGCCTGCTTCTTTCGTTTCAATTTCTACGCCTTGCGGAGTTGTAATAATTCTTTCTTTTTTATATAAGCCGGCTTTTTTAATTTCGGTTAACTCGTTTATATATTTTTCTTTGGCTTGTTCAAACATAATTCCTCCAATTAAATTAATCCCAATTCAAAATCACTTTACTTGCAGAACCGTTTTCCATGGCATTAAATCCTTTTTGAAAATCGGTATAATGAAAATGATGAGTAATAACGGGCGAAATATCAAGCCCGCTGTAGAGCATTTGCTCCATCTTATACCATGTTTCATACATTTTACGCCCGTAAATACCTTTTAATTCCAACCCTTTGAAAATTACTTTGTCCCAAACAATTTTTGTTTCGGAAGGAAGAATTCCAAGCAAAGCAATTCTACCGCCGTTATACATTTCTTCAATCATTAAGTTTAAAGCCGCCGGGGCACCAGACATTTCAAGCCCAACGTCAAATCCGTGTAAAATATCTTCTTCCATTCTGATATCTTTTATGTTTTCTTTCAAAGGATTAAAAGTACGAGTTGCTCCCATTTTTTTTGCAAGTTCAAGTTTATCGTCATTTATATCCGAAACCACTACATGCCTTGCACCGGCATGTTTACAAACGGCAACAGCCATACATCCTATAGGCCCTGCACCGGTAATAAGCACATCTTCGCCCAATAGCGGAAAGGATAAAGCGGTGTGTGTTGCATTGCCGAGGGGATCCATCAACGCCCCTATATCATCGGAAATAGAATCATTAAGTTTAAGTGCGTTTGATGCGGGTATTTTTAAGTATTCCGCAAAAGCCCCGTCAATATTAACTCCTATACCTATTGTGTTTTCACAAACGTGAGACATCCCTCTGCGGCAGTTCCTACAAGTGCCGCAAACAAGATGGCCTTCGCCCACAACTCTATCCCCTATCTCAAAAAGATAAACGTTGTCCCCTTTTTCTTCAACAATACCAACATACTCGTGCCCAATAACCATAGGGGTTTTAATTGTTTTTCGGCTCCATTCGTCCCAATTATAAATGTGAAAATCAGTTCCGCATATTGCGGTTTTTTTAATCTTAATCAACAGCTCGTTACTTCCTATTTCAGGCTTGGGAACATCATCGAGCCATAACCCTTTTTGGGGATATTTTTTTACTAATGCTTTCATTTTACGCCTGCAAATTTTATTATTTATTTTTCTCTTTCATCATAAACATCGTTATATTTTTTTTTACAAGCAATAAAATTTAACGATTGGGAATGCAAGAATTTATATGATAATAATTTCTGTTATTTGTACGGTTAATGTTTTTTTGTGATATGAATTAATAAAAGGAAAGTAAAAATGGTGGAGGTGCCGGGAGTTGAACCCGGGTCCGAGGTTACCGTTCAGAGAACGTCTACACACATAGTCGATCTTTTCATTCTCACTCAACAAACTCCAATCGACAAGATTTTATTGAGCCAGCTTGATAAAGTTTTCGCCTCTTCTACTCAAGCTCTCGATTCGGCTATCGTATCTAAACGGCGTTCATTCAAACCCCGATACGAAAGGATTTGAAGAACGAGCAGCGTTAAATTAGGCTGCTAATGCGTAATCGTAATTGTCGATTATATTTAAATTCCGTCGTTTAGCGTGTCTACGGAGAACACGGTGCGCAGTTCAAAGACTAAGTAACCCCGTCGAAGCCAATTTCACCCCCAAGTAAATTTGTGAAATTGTTTCTTACTACGTAATAAATTAGAGTAACAAAACCCTATTTTTTCCAAGGTACGTCTTCTATTTTATTTACATTATTTTCATAACGAGCAAGAACAAAAAGTAAATCGGATAACCTGTTCAAATAAATTAAATTTAAATTTGAAATTTTTTCGTTTTTGGATAGCGAAGTTACTAAACGTTCGGCTCTTCTGCAAACCGAGCGTGCCAAATGCAGAAACGATGCTCCTTTTGAACCGCCGGGGAGTATAAATTGTTTCAATGGTTCAAGTTTTTTTTCGTAACTATCAATACTTTGCTCAAGTAAATGAATATCGTCATTATTTAAGACAGTATTATTTTTATCAATCTTGTTCACGGGAGTTGCTAACTCGCCGCCAAGAGAAAACAATTTGTTTTGAATTGCTTCCAACAATTGATTAATCTCTTTATCACTAACTTC
>CAZTYP010000020.1:0-3400 GCA_964617555.1 uncultured Melioribacteraceae bacterium
TCATCGCTATATGAGCAGACCCTACTCCGGGAAAAACAATCTTTTCCGCTTCTTTTATTTTAGCTTTATCATCGGTAACACAAAACTCAACATTCAAATCCCAAAGGGCATTCTCGATAGATTTAATATTGCCCGCTCCAAAATCCACTACAGCTATCATAGTATCCCCTTTGTTGATGGGATAATATTCTTGTTTCTTTCATCAAACCTACAAGCTTCGTTTAAAGCTTTAGCAAATGCTTTAAAAATGGCTTCAATTTTATGGTGATCGTTTTTACCCTTCACTTTTATAAAAATATTCGCTTTTAGTCCAGTTGATAATCCCCTAAAAAACTCTTCTGTCAATTCCGTCGGGAACTCTCCGACATAATTACGCTTAAATTTTGCTTTAAACCTTAAATACTGCCTACCTCCCAAATCTATTGCACACAAAGCAATCGATTCATCCATAGGAACATAAAATCCATACCTTTGAATTCCCTTTTTACTACCAAGAGCTTTATTTATAGCCGTGCCCAAAACAATGCCAACGTCTTCAACCGTGTGGTGTTTGTCAATATGCAAATCACCTTTAGCAATGATATTTAGATCTATATTCGAATGCTTGGCAATTTGTTCCAACATGTGGTCGAAAAAGCCGATTCCGGTATTTATGTCCGATCTGCCATTACCATCAAGATTCAAAGTAACATCAATTTTTGTTTCTGCCGTTTCCCTGTTAATTGAAGCAGTTCTGGTTTTATTTTTAGTGCGTTCATAGAATCTCTTTTAATTTAGAAATAAATAATTTGTTTTCTTTAGGTGTTCCGACTGTAACTCGCAGACAATTAATCAGTTTCGGGTTGGAACTCAAATCTCTAACAATTATGCCTTCTGATGATAGTTTTTCGTAAACACGCTTAGCGTTTTTAACCCTAAATAAAATAAAATTCGCATCTGAATAAAATACCTTTTGAACACCGCGGAGTTTATTTAGTACCGAACTTAATTTTTCTTTTTCGGCGTTAATTTTTTTTACTAGTTGTTTTTTGCGCGAAATATTAGCTAAGGCTTCGGTAATCACTTGTAAGGTCAGCTTATTCAAATTGTAAGGTGCTTTTACTTTAAATAAAAGTTTAATTATTAATTCATCTGCAACAGCGTATCCCGCACGCACTCCAGCTAAACCCCACGCTTTAGAAAATGTTCTTAAAACAACCAGGTTTCTGTAATTTTTAACTTCGTGGATTAACGAATTTTCTTCAGAAAAATCTATATACGCTTCATCAACAACAACTATACCGTTAAATTTTTTAAGTAAATTATAAATGCTTTTTTTGCTTATTCTGTTACCCGTGGGGTTATTCGGTGAACACAGAAAAATTAATTTCGTATGCCTTGTAATTTCATTTAATGTTTTTTTTACATCTATCTGAAAACGGTTATTCAACGGAACAGTTAAAACACTAACGTCGTTTATATTACAAACTACTCGATACATTCCGTAAGTTGGTTCCGTAACAACAACAGAATCCTTGCCGGGAACACAAAATATTCTAATTAGCAAATCAATAATCTCATCGGATCCAACGCCCAAAATCAAGTTTTTATAATTGATATTTAAATGCTTGGACAGTTTGTCCCTTATCGAATATTGCATTGGATCCGGATATCTATTTAACGACAAATTGTTTTCAAGTACGCTGCCGAAACTGTTTTCATTTGCATCAAGCAAAACACCTTCCATGGAAAGGGTTCGCGCCGATTTATAAGGTTTAAAGTTAAGTATGTTTTTTCGTACAAGCTGTTCTATCATTTTTGTAACCTAATTTTTAACGATTGCGCATGGGCTTCCAAACCTTCGGTATGTGCCAGTTCAATTACTGTAGCGGAAATATTCTTTAAGCCTTTTTTCGTTAATCGCTGGAACATTATTCCTTTCATAAATTGTTCTACTGAAATTCCACCTGTGGTTTTTGCATTACCACCTGTTGGCAACGAATGATTTGTTCCGGAAGCATAATCCCCAACACTTTCGGGAGAATTTTCCCCTAAAAAAACCGATCCTGCATTAATAATTTTTGAGATATACCGTTCGGGATTTTTTACATGGAGCAAAAGATGTTCCGGGGCATACTCATTACTAAATTGGATAGCCTGATCGATTGTTTTGAATATTATAAACTTTGCATCATTTAAAGAATTTTCCATAAAACTCCGCCGAGATAAATTAATTTGCTGAATATTTAATTCCCTAATAACCGATTTAACTAATGCTTTGCTTGTTGTACACAAAACTACAGCCGAATTATTTCCGTGTTCTGCCTGTGCTAAGAGATCCGCAGCAACGTAAGAGGGTGAAGCGGAACCATCCGCAATAATTAAAACTTCACTTGGTCCTGCTATCATATCAATTGCCGGCCCGTCGGGATCTAAATTCACAAGGGATTTTGCAATATTTACAAATTGATTGCCAGGTCCATAAATTTTATCCACTTTTTCAATTTTACTTGTTCCGTAAGCCATTAATCCGATAGCTTGGACTCCACCGATTTTATATACTTCTGTTATTCCTAAAAATTTTGCAACGAATAATAACTCCGGCCTTAAATAATTTTTTGTCGGGGAACACACCACAATTCGCTTAACCCCTGCAAGCCTTGCCGGAATTCCAAGCATTAATAATGTTGAGGGTAAAACAGCCGTACCGCCAGGAATATAAAATCCAACTTTTTCAATTGGTCGAAATTCCCTAAAACACCTTATTCCGTTCATGGTTTTAACCGAATATTTTTTAGGAATTTGAGGTTTGTGAAATTTGTTGATGTTTTGAGCAGCGGTTTTAACCGCAACTTTAAATTTTTTTGTTACTTTGTTTTCACTTTCCGCTAATTCTTTCTTCGAAACTTTTATATTGCTGCTATTAAATCCATCAAACTTATTAGCATATTGCAAGACAGCATTTAATCCGTTTTTTTTAATATCGATTAATATCCGTTGTACCGATTCATACGCACCTTTAGCATTATTTTGAGTTCTTTCTAAAAGTTTTTGTTTAAGATTTCCGTTTCGATTATTGTATGTAATTATGTTCATAGTATAATATTTTCTATTGGTAATGATAAAATTCCGGATGCTCCGGCTTTTTTTAATTCTTCATTTATTTCCCAAAATTTGTGTTCAGAAATTACTGCATGAACCGCTATAAGACCTTCGTCCGCCAACGGTAAAATAGTTGGACTTTTAAGAGAGGGTATTATCTCAATTATTTTTTCTAACGAGTTTTTGGGCACATTCATCATTATATATTTTGATTTTTGAGCTTTTAATGAAGATTCAATTCTATCAATCAATTTATTGTATAAAACTTTTATATCTGATTCGTTTTCCAGACTTTTACTTTTTATTAGCACGGCTTGAG
>CAZTYP010000021.1:0-3626 GCA_964617555.1 uncultured Melioribacteraceae bacterium
TGAGTAAGAATGAAAATTTGGTATTAACAACAACATTTGTAAATCAAGAAAACTTTTTCAAAAGCGATAAACACGCTGATGTTAAATATTTTTCGGATACTACGGGAGCTTGGATAGATTATTCGAAAACATATGTGAAAATCGGAACATCAAGAGATGCGGTTTATCGTATATATCCTTCCGATTTGCAAGATTTAGGAATAGATGTCGGCTCTATTAATCCTAAAACTTTTAGTTTAATTTTAAGAGGTAAGGAAATCCCCATTTATGTTTCAGGCGAAGACGACTTTTCTTTTGATGAAAACGATTATATTGAATTCCTTGGAATTAGAAATATGGGCGGACATCATAGAGAAGTAAGCAATTACAATGAACCTTACAAAGAATATTTAGGACGTTATACGGACACAACTATTTATTGGTTAACGTGGGGAAACAACGAAGGCAAGCGTGTATATGTGAACTCCGGCACTGAGGTTTTTGCAAACGATACATTGCAATATTATTCAGAAGTAATACATTTGGAACGAAACAGATGGTTCGATTTTTCTTGTAATTCACGTGTAACGTGGGAAATGCCCTTTTGGTGCCATAATAAAACATGGAATGAAAGCGGACTTGGAGTCGGAACGAAAAATAAAAATTTTAATGTCGATCATGTTTATCCGAACGGAACTTTAAAACTCTTTTTTAAAGTTCAAGATTATGCATCAAATATTACTAATAATGCTCATATGGTCGCTGTTGGTCTTAACAACTCCAATTGGAGTGATACGATTAGCTTTAATAAATATGAACAAATTGTAATTGAAAACGATTTGAATTCTTCCTTATTAAACGAAGGGCAAAATAAATTTACGGTTAAATCTTTTCAAACAAATGCGTCGCTTAATATATGTTTATATGATTGGTACGAAATCGAATATCCGAGATATCTGTACGTTAGGAATGATTCACTAAACTTTTCTTTCCCGTTTCTTGAAAATACATTTCCGCATTATATTCAGTTAAAAGGTATAAATTCGGAAAGTAATGTTTTGTGGAAATATGGCGATAGATATATAAAGTTTGAAACTATTACTAATAATAATCAAATCGTTTTTTCGGATACCGTATCGAAAGATTCAAAATATTGTTTTGTTTCTCAGCAAAAAGTTTCTAAACCTAAATTTTATTATGTGAAAAATTTTGTAAATCTTCGTAATTCCGCCAACCAAGCGGATTACATTTTAATTACACATCCTGTATTAATGAATACGGCGAATGAATATGTTTCAAAAATAGAAGAATATTACAACGTCAATCCGAAAATCATTAATATTTACGATATATATGATGAATTCAACTATGGCTTTTTTTCCCCGGAACCTATTCGAGATTTTCTTCAGATGACTAATTATGAATGGCGTCAACCATATCCCGAATATGTTTTACTTGTAGGTAAACCGACCTATGATTATTATGCAAACAAAGTGCACGAGTTCGGAGCACCGCCGGAGCCGAATTTCGTTCCGTCCTTCGGATACCCGATTAGTGATATTTGGTTCACAATTTGGGACACCACAGGTGCAAGTGTACAACAGATGTGTATAGGGCGATTGCCTGTACGGAGTGATGATGAGTTTCAATATTATATGCAAAAATTTGTTAATTATGAGAACAATAACTTTGATGTATGGAATAAAAAATATATGTTTTTTTCCGGAGGTAATTTCACCGAACCATCTCAAATCGCAATGTTTAAGAATACTAATGATTTTATAATAGATAATTATGTCGCTCCGAAGCCAATCGGAGGGAATTACATTCATTTTTATAAAACTGTTGATCCTGTTACAAATTTTGGACCTTATACGCAAAGTGAAATCGATAATGCAATTTCTGAAGGGGCATTGTTTATCGGATATTTGGGACATAGTGGAACACAAACGTGGGATAATTCCATTACACAAGCGTCACAATTAGTGAATAATGTAAATCGAAATCCTGTGATTACCGATTTTGGTTGTTCGACCGGTAAATATGGTGAACCTGATATAACGTCATTTTCCGAACAATTTACTGTAAAAAATGATGGACAGGCAATAAACTATATAGGAAATTCTTCGCTTGGGTTTACTACAACCTCAACTGTATTTCCGAAAATTTTTTATAAGAAAATTCTTATTGATACGGTTTTACATATCGGAGAAGCACACCGATTAGCGAAATTGGAAATGTTGAATACTTACGGTGATAACGGGGTATATAAATTGTTTGTTTATACAAATGAATTAGTTGGAGATCCTATCGTTAAAATTAAAGTTCCTGAATTTCCTAATTTATTTATAAATGAAACTTCTGTTGTTTTTTCCGATGACACTCCGACGGATACTGATGATAGTTTGTTTGTAAAGATTTGTTATTATAATTTGGGTACAGTAACAAATGACACATTAAATATTGAAATAAAAGATATATATAATGGAAATCTCTTTTTCCAAAAGAATTTTCGAAAACAACTCCCTTTGTATTCGGATACTCTTTGGATTGCCATCCCAATTCAAAATAATGCAGGTGTACATCAACTTAATGTTGTTTTAGATAATAATAATTCTATAAAAGAAATTTATGAAAATGATAATTCGGTTAATATTCAATTTACTGTTTACTCTTCAAGTGTTAAATTGTTAATGGATTATAAAACGGAAAACGGAGTAAATAATACATTTAAAATTATCAATCCCGTATTACCTTCATCCACTGAAAATTATTTGATTTTATTAAGTAGTTCTTCAGATTTTATAGAAGCGGATGAGTACACAATACCATTCGATACCCTTTTGACTAAATTTAGTTTTCCATCTGACTTTAATGGTAAAAGAGTTTGGATAAAAACGAAAGTTCAGAATAGTGAGAATTATGGGCAAGAATTTTCCACATTTGTTGGCAATAACTATAAATTTTTACTCAACGATTCCGTGAGTTTCGGACAAGATAGTTTGGATAATCTTTTTAACACGGGTGTTATTAAATTGGATTCTAATAATACTACTTTTGAGATAATTTCCGCAGGATTTAACGATGGCAATACAGCCGTTATTATGAAGAACGGACAGACTTTTATTCCCGAAAATACATTACGCGGGCACCACATTTGTTTATTTACCGATTCCACTTATAATTTCGTTGAATATGAGCATTTTGATTTACTGGGTGGTGGAGATGCAGAAGCAAATCGCTATATACAATTTTTAGATACATTGTCATCCGATTATTTAGTGATTTTTGCAATATCCGATGAAGGATACTATCACTTAACAAACGAGTTGAAAAATAAAATAAAAGAATTCGGAAGCATATATATTGATAGTGTTGTATTTCGCGGTTCGTGGGCTCTTATCGGGAAAAGAGGGGCTGCTCCGGGAAGTATGCCCGAAGCATTTTCAAAACCGTTTGAAGGACGAATTCAAATCGATACGACAATTTACCGCCTGCACTCTATAGGCACTCTCACAACTTCTTTAATCGGTCCCGCGTCGAATTGGGAAAGTTTCTCCGTGTCGGATTCGTTACCGGGCGATTCGGAAATCAAATATCGCATCCTTGGCGAGAGAAGTGCGGGCGCATACGACACGCTCGATTAT
>CAZTYP010000022.1:0-35900 GCA_964617555.1 uncultured Melioribacteraceae bacterium
AAATTTAAGGGAATTAAAAATTGAAATCGGGTTATACAAAACCCCGAAAGGGTTATCCAAAATATTAAATCTGTGTGCTTTAAAATATTCGGCAATATTTTCGGCAAAGCAAGAACCGATAGTTAAAATATTATCGGAGTGCTCAATTAAATTTTTATACTTCTCTATCTCAATTTCCGTTCTGAATTTCATCGGCAGTTATTCGCTTTAAATTATTTTTTCTGTAAAATTTTATTTATGCAAAATTTTTCATCCGCTTATTTTAAAATATGGAAGCAATTTTATAATAACAAACCCTATAGAGTTACGAATTATTAAGGCCTGAGAATAATATGTAAATGACCATTACACGCAAATCGTAATAATTATTTAAATTACTTTAGAAAATAATAATAATATAAGCTAATACTATGTCAATAAGAAAAGTAGCATTGCCCAATGAACACGGCTCTTGGAATTTTGTATTGGAGCCGCTTATTCTTTCGTTAATAGTTGCGTTTTCAACTAACGGATTAATACTGGCTCTGGCGGCTTTTATACTTTTTCTATCCCGCCAACCGATAAAATATATTACGGGGAAAAACGCCCCCAAATTAAAAACAACGGCAAAAAAAGTATTGGCTTTTTATTTTTCAATTGTATTCCTGCTTTTCCTCTATTTAATTTTTAATTCCGAATTGCGTCTTCGTTTGCCATACGGTACGGCACTTTTATTAATGCTCTTCTATCTTTACCTTGAATATAAAGGACGAAGCAGAGAGTTGATTTTTGAATTTATTCCACCCGTTGCAATTACACTAATGTCTATTTCCATAATTTTGATGAACGGTAACTTTGCATATAATGCCTTTGTTTACGGAGTACTTTTATTGAGCCGCTCTTTGCCGACTATTGTTTACATTCATGCAAAAGTAATGGAAATGAAAAATAAGCCCTACAAGGAATTACCGACTCACATAATCAACATTACCTTTTTATTATTAATTTTCTTTCTAATAAGCAACAACATGCTACCGCAACTAACAATTGCCGGGCCGATAATTATGCTGATAAGGGCTGTAATTGGTTTCTCGAAATTCAATTTTACCAAAACCGTTATGTTAATAGGATTAGCTGAATTTACATACGGTGTAATAATTGTTGTAATTAATGCAATTGCATTAACATAAAAATGATTTTATTTATGCGGTTCAATGTTATATTTTTTACAATAGTTAGAAATAAACAGTATAAACTTTTCACCGTATTTCCTTAATTTTGCCTCTCCTACTCCGTGAATAGTCAACATCTCTTCGGAAGAACGTGGAAAATATGTTGCCATTTCCATTAAAGTTTTATCGGGGAAAATTGCATAAGGAGGCAGGCCGCTCTTATCGGCAATGTTTTTCCGTGCGGAACTGAGAACACTAAATAGCCTCTTATCATATATAGAACCGGAAGACATTTTATCTGTATGCTCCGCCTTTATATCCAGTCTCCCTTTAACTTTTTCAACTCCACTCAACACAGAATATCCTGTTTTTGTAATTTTCAAACTTCCGAATTCCGCATCTTTTGAAATAAGATTTTTTGCAAGCAACTGATTGGAAACCGAAAGCCAAACCCCTTTTCGGTGTTCTTGCCCAATACCGTACGTTGAAAGTTTATCGTGATTTTTTTCAAAAACCTTAGCGGTTTTAACACCGAGTAAAACATCAATAATATGGTTAACTCCGAAAATTTCACCTGTGCGTTTAACACAACTCATAAATTTTTGTGCTTCTATTGTTATATCAACAAATCCGCTTTTAGGCTTTGTACAATTATCGCACATTCCGCAGTTTTTATCGGAATACTCCTCTCCGAAATAAGTCAACAGTGGAATTCTGCGGCAGTTATACGCTTCAGCATATCGTACCATTTTATCAAGATGCTGCTTTGCCACCAGTTTTTCATGCCCCTCTTTTTGTCCGACAAAATAGTTTATTTTCCGGATATCGCCGTAACTGAAAAGCAATAAACAATCGGCTCGTAAGCCGTCTCTTCCGGCACGACCAATCTCTTGATAATACGATTCGATATTTTTAGGCAAATCGTAATGAATCACAAAACGCACGTTCGGCTTATTAATCCCCATTCCGAATGCAACGGTGGCTATAATAATAGCAATATCATCTTTAATAAATTTTTCTTGATTCTCTTTACGCTCTTTATCCGTAAGTCCGGCATGGTAAGGCTTAGCGGAATAGCCGCGTTCTTCAAGACCGGCAGCCAATTCGTTAACCTGACTACGAGAAAAACAATATATTATTCCCGATTGATTTCTATGCTGTTCAAGAAATTCCAATGTTTGTTCAATAGGAGATATTTTTTCGGCAACTTGTAAAAAAAGATTTTTGCGATTAAAACTCGCAATAAATTTATTTGATGTTTTTAATTTGAGATTTTCAATTATATCATTCTGTACACGTGGGGTAGCCGTTGCGGTAAGAGCAACAAATACCGCTTCAGTAAATTTCCGCCTCATGTCAGCAATTCTTCTGTATTCTGGACGGAAATCGTGCCCCCATTCGGAGATACAATGTGCTTCGTCAATCGTTACACATTCCACATTTATTTTTTCCAACAACTCAATTGTTTTCTCTAAAAATAAAGTTTCCGGAGCAACGTACAATAGTTTAACTTTCCCATTTTTAATCAACTCCACATTGCGTCTGTAATCCGAAGTATTTAAAGAACTATTTAAATAAATAGCGGCAACTCCCAATTCAACTAATTGTTCAACCTGATCTTTCATTAAAGAAATTAAAGGAGAAATTACAATGGTAATACCTTCAAAAATCAGTGCCGGAATTTGATAGGTAAGAGATTTACCCCCGCCGGTAGGCATTATTACAAGTGTATCTCGCTTGGCAAGTATATTTGCAATTATATCTTTCTGTAACGGTCTGAACGAATGAAAGCCGAAAACCGTTCTTAATATTTTTTCCGCTTTATTTATCATCACGCAAACATAGTAAATTTGTTGCAAATAAATTCACCGAAAAAAAATGAATTCCACATAAATATTATTTTCATTATTTTCGAGTTATGAAATTTTCAAAGAAAAATACATTATTGAGCAGACAAAAATTCAACTCGAATTTTTTCGGATATTTTTCAACCTGCATTTGTTAACACCCTATTACAATTCCCATATTAACTAAATAATTTTGAAAGGAACAAAAGATGAGCAAAGATAGAAGTAATCTATCCCTTTTTGCCGACGAGCTTTTAAGCAAAAGGAAAGAATACAATACACGAATACCAATACGTGCGGGGTCAAAAGATTTTATCAACGGACTTTTAGAATTACTTTTCCCCCACTTTTCAGTGAAACGATATTTTAATTCGGAAGAGATTGAAAGTAAAATTTATTTACTGAGAAGAAATTTACAAGAAATATTAATCTCGTTAAATAATGGCATGGAAAAATATGCGGCAGAATATTCAAAAAAATTTTTCGGCGAAGTACCGAAAATTTATAATATGCTGATAAAAGATGCCATTGCAATTTGCGAAGGTGACCCCGCGGCAACAAGCAAAGATGAAGTAATTCTTGCATATCCCGGATTTATGGCAATTGCTATTTACCGTTTTGCCCATGAACTTTACAAACTTAAAATTCCTTTGCTCCCCAGAATATTTACGGAATATGCGCACCAAATAAGTGGGATTGATATTCATCCCGGAGCTAAAATCGGAGATTCGTTTTTCATTGACCACGGAACCGGCATTGTTATCGGAGAAACCACTATAATAGGCAATAATGTTAAGATATATCAGGGCGTTACGCTTGGAGCGTTAAGCGTAAACAAAAAATTATCCGATACAAAAAGGCATCCTACAATTAAAGATAACGTAATCATATATTCGAATGCCGTAATTCTCGGAGGTGATACGGTAATCGGCGAAAATGCCGTAATCGGCGGAAACGTTTGGCTTACACGTTCGGTACCGAAAGGAGCTGTTGTTTTTAATACAATCGAAGTGAAAATAAAAGAAGATTAATTTTTATTCTCTATTATCGGAGCAAACATGAAAGCAAAAAATATATTGGAAACAATCGGTAACACCCCGCATGTAAAAATAAATAATCTATTTTACAATCATAATATTGATGTTTGGTTAAAGATAGAAAAGAGTAATCCGGGAGGCAGCATTAAAGACAGAATTGCCGTTGCAATGATTGAAGAGGCTGAAACAAACGGGGAATTAAAAAAAGGGATGACTATCGTTGAACCTACTTCCGGCAATACCGGCATAGGACTTGCAATGGCAGCAGCCGTTAAGGGATATAAAATAATAATTATTATGCCCGAATCCGTTTCGGTGGAAAGAAGGAAAGTGTTAACTGCATATGGTGCAGAAGTTAAACTTACAAAGGCTAAGGAACGAATAAAAGGAGCCATTGCTCTTGCTGAAAAATTAAAATCAGAAAATTCGAAAATTTGGATTGCCGGACAATTTACAAATAAAACAAATTCAAAAATACATTCACAAACAACGGCACTGGAAATATTACAAGATTTTCCCGAGGGAATTGATTACCTTATTTCCGGTGTAGGAACAGGCGGGCATTTGAGCGGAACGGCTGAAACTCTTAAAAAAAAATTCCCTAATCTTAAAGTTTATGCAGTAGAACCGGCAGAATCTTCCGTAATAGCGGGCGGAAAAGCATCTCAGCATTTTATTCAAGGAATCGGACCCGGATTTATTCCCGATAATTTAAATGTAAAAATTTTGGACGGAACAATCTCTGTAACTAAAGAGGAAGCGTATAGTTTTACGAAATTACTTGCAAAAAAAGAAGGAATTTTTTCCGGAATATCAACGGGAGCAACGCTTGCCGCAATTTCAAAAAAAATTGACAAAATAAATAAAGGAGCAACCGTATTGTGCTTCAATTGCGACGGAGGTGAAAAATATTTATCAGTTGAAGGATTGTTTTAACACAAAGAGAAAGCTATACGGCTCTCTCTTTGCTTAACATCTTATTTTAATTTCCCGCTTAACAATTCTTCAACCAATCTATCCGTTTTATATACATATTTCAACGCTTCAATCAAACCCCAAGAATCCGTTGCCACAGTACGATTATTTGTTTCGTCATATATAAAATGGCCGGCCAGTGATTCTAAATTTCCATCGTGAGCCAAACCAACAATTTCAAGATTTTTATTAATTATTGAACTTCCCGAATTACCTCCCACAATATCGTTGGTGGATGCAAAACCGACGGGTATCCGCAAATCCAACGCGGACGGAGGGTTTTGCCATCTCGGATGTAAGCCCCATGGATAAAGTTTGCAACCGAAGGAATTATATCTGTCCCACAATCCGTAATAAGTTGTTTTACCTGGTGCAATTGTACCGTTATACTCATACCCTTTGATTTCGCCGTCGGAAATACGTAGCGTTAATGTTGCATCGGGAGAGATTTGCTTACCGAAAACATCAAAAACCGCCTCACCCAATTTTTGGTTTAATAATGTCAAACTATTTTCCAACTGTCTCCTTGTTTTTGCTGTAGCTTCAAATTTTGCCTTACTTAAAAGAGCAAAATGAATAAACGGGTCATCAGAATTTAAAATCTCATCAGGCGAAAGAGATAATATTTTTTTTACATCCTCTTTGTTTGTCAAACTAGTTCTGTTCAAAGCATATTCTACGGCTTCCGTTCCCGTTTTACCTCCATATAAAACATTTAAAACCGTATCATTCTTTCCGGCAATAGAGGTAACGGAATTTGCGTGAGCACGCAACAACAAATTATTTAATTCCGCATCATAAGATTCAGGGAAAAAATTATTTAATGTTTCTTGAAGATTCTTTTCTTGAAAAGCCGCTTTTCTCTCCGATTCCGGCTTTTGCATTTCATATGCATATTCAATTATTTTATTTGCAATTATAAAATAGATTGCAGCTCCGCTTCTTAGCGGATGATATGCGTAATACGGTTTTGACGTTGCACGTAATCGGTGAATTACATCATCAATTTTTTCCCATAATGAACCATATTTCTTTTCCAATTTATCTGAAGCTTTAATTCGTGAACGCAATTCCTTTTCGAAACTGACTTTTTTAGCCATTAATTCCGGCTTACGTAAACCGTACAATCTTCCTGCATACGATTTCCTTCCGTTTCCGTAACCCATTACCAAATTAAGTAACTCCGATTGTCGTTCGGGATGCTTGTTAAACAATTCAAAATAAACTTGATATAATTCTTCGTAAAAAACAAGTCTGTTTTTAAAAACAACATCCCTTAAATATTCAAGATTGGAAACAGACAGAAGTCGGTCGGTATGCCCCGGTCTTCCAACCACAAAAATTGCCTCACCTTCTTTTGCTCCGTTCTTACTCCAGGAAAAATGGTTCGGAGATTTAACGGGTTTACCGTCTTTATCATAAGCTCTGAAAAACATAAAATCAAGTTCGTAACGAGGGTATGTAAAGTTATCCCAATCCCAACCGGTAGCGGCAATTTGAAAATCGGGAGACATAACAAGACGAATATCATCATAGCGTTTGTAAAAATATAATGAATATTTCCCTCCGTTATATAATGTAACCACTTTGCAAACTAATCCGCTTTCCGCTTCTCCTTTTTCGATTAATTCGTTCTGTACGGAGTCGCGCAAAACAATTTTTGCGGAATCGGTTTCCCCTTTATCCATAACGGATTTTATTTCGTCGGTTACATCTTCTATGCGAATCAGCTGGTCAACGTACATATTTGGCACACGGCGTTCGTCCTTTAAGGATTTTGCATAAAAACCGTCACGAAGCCAATCTTCACCCTCATCCTGAATTTCATGTAATCTGCCGCGACCGCAATGATGATTTGTCATTATCAATCCGTTTTCCGAAACAAAAGCGGCAGAACATCCTCTACCGAATTGCAAAGCGGATTTCTGTACTTTCTCCAACCATTCCACAGATGGTCTGAATCCGTATTTCCGCTCAAATTTTGTAACCGGAACATCATCAAAGGTCCACATCTTACCAAAATCGTTCAAAGAATATTTTACCGTATCCAAGTCAATTGGTCTGTAAAGATTCGGTTGTGCAATTGCAGTTACATAAAAAAGGAATAGAAAAATTAATTGTTTCATATTTTACCTCTTAAAAAAAGGTCTTAAATAATTACATAAGACCTTAAATAAATTTAAATAATTTTATCTTTTCGGTTCTTCCACAGTTCCTTCAATTTTTTCGGTTGCCTTTTCGGAATATTTTGCGGGGATATGCCCGGCTTCCAATTCATCGGCAATTCTATCCGCTCCGCCTATATATCTTAATATTTGCAGTATGGCTTTGGACGAAACCGATATGGTTCTGTTATTTGTAGGATTGTAAAGGAAATTTCCCTGTATCGATTCAATATTCCCGTCAAACGCAACACCAATAATTTCAGCTTCTTTATTTATGATAGGACTTCCGGAGTTACCGCCGGTAATATCGTTTGTGGAAATAAAATCGAATTGTGTACTCATATCAAATCCTTCCTTGGGATGTAACCATCGTTCGGGTAAATTCCAAGGATATTTTTTCATGTGAGAAAAATATCTGTTGTACAATCCGTAAAAAGTTGTTTGAACCGGGGCAATGGTTCCGTTGTATTCATACGATTTTAGCTTACCGTCGCTGATGCGTAATGTAAATGTTGCATCGGGAGGGATAGAATTTCCGTAAACTTCAAAAAGCGCACGCCCCAACTCATTTTCCAAAACTTTTTCCGTGCTTTTTGCTTCTCTTTGTTTTTGTAATAATTCTGCCAAACGTTTTTCAGTTGATAAAATAAAATTTATAAACGGATCTCTCGAATTCAAAATAGCCTTGGCTCCTTTGTTAGCAAGAGTTTTAACTCCCTCTGCCGTTATAATTAAAGAATTGCTTTTTATGTATTTAACCGCGTCATCGCCGTGTTTTCCACCATACATTTTTTGCATTAACGGATTATCATCACCGAGATTTAACATCATAAATTCCGCTTGAAGTCGCAATTCCTTGTCTGTTTCAATTTCATTAAAATTCGCCGGAAAAATGTTCTGAATAGTTGTATCCAGTTTGCCGCCCAAATATTTTGCGCTTCTTTCTTTTTCAGGTTTCTGTAATTGGCGGGCAAGTTCAATCATTTTTTTTGCAATTAGAAAATAATCGGAACTATTACGCTGTGAAATATTATAGGCATAAATTTCCGGAGCTATTTCGCGATACTCATTATTTATTGCCGCTATTGCATCCCAAAGGTGCCCGTATCTTTTGTTTAATTCTTTATTACCTTGCACCGATGCTTTAAATTTATTTTCAAAAACACGTTTACGAGTCATCAAATACGAATCGGTTAAAAAGCGATAAGAATATTTAAAAACTTTTGCACCGTTACCCACAAAAAGCATCATATCTTTGTATTTACGTGCATTTACCGTATCTTCTTTAATCAACTCGTAATAATATTTAACTTTTCCATTGGCAAGAAAATTCAAATTTCTGTATGTAACATCCCTCATATATTCTAACTGCGACATAGTTTTTAACCGGAAAGTTGAGCCAGGATTTCCTACAACAAAATTCGGTTCGTTTACTTCCGCACCGTTTTTACTCCACTTAAAAAAGTCGCTTGTTTTTAACGGTTTACCGTTATCGTCATACACGCGCATAAATGCAAAGTCAGGATTATAACGAGGATAAGTAAAATTATCCGGGTCACCGCCGTAAAGCCCCATACGAGTTTCGTTAACATAAACGGCACGAACATCAGTATATCTTTTATAGCCGTATAAAGAATATTTTCCCCCGTGATAAAGCGAGGTAACTTTACAAATTAATCCCGTAGTGTCTGAATATTTTTTTTCTAGCTCTTTTATTTTTGCTTTTAATAATTCAGCTTTTTCCGTTTCAGTTTTACCGCTATCAACAGCGGAGAAAATATCCGGGGTTACATCTTCTATAAAAACCAATTGCTCTACAAAAAGGTCGGGCACTTTCCTTTCGTCTTTCAACGACGGAGCATAAAATCCGTCTCTGTGCAAATCCTCGCCCTCCTTCTGATATTTATCCGTAATAAAATCAACACAATGATGATTTGTTAAAACCAATCCGTCTTCCGAAACAAATGATGCCGAGCACCAAGTTGCAAATTTTAATGCGGATTTTCGAACATGATTTAACCAAGCGGAATCGGGCTTAAAAGAATATTGTTTTTCAAAATACTCAACCGGAGCATCTTCAAAAGTCCACATCTTTCCGGTATCAAATTTATGACATTTAACCGTATCGGGATTAAAGTACTGAAATGTTTCCGTTTCATTTTGCGAAGCAGAACATCCTATAAAAAAAAGGAAAACGGAACTAATAAGAAAAGCGCGTAAGTTTTTCATTGGAAATCCTAAATTAAAAATTATTAAAAGATAATAATAACTATGCGGAATTGAATTAGCAATTTAGGAATAAAAGATTTTCAAACATATGCTTTTACAAATTCCTTTTTACTTATCCGAATTTCATCATCAACGGTACCCGTACAACACGTACATTTTTTCGAATAATATGTTGTAACGGTTTCACCGTTTTCTGTCTCCAAAAAATCGATTATTGAAAGGCACGACGAACATTGTATTGTGTGATGAGTTTTGGATTTAAGAAAACATTCCGAACAAAGATAAACACCTTTTCTGTGTTCAATCTCTTTACTATTTACCAAAAACTTTGCTTTACATGCTGCGTTACTGCATTGTATAAAATGCAATTGATTCGGTAGCGAAATTTTCATATTTGCTCACATCTGAATTTTAGATGTGTAAATGTAGCATTTTACTTTAGAGAATAAAATGTAAAAAACAATCCATTATCTGAAAATATTTTACACAGAAATTCATCATGTAAATGTTGTTTCGGGAAGGAACGAAAGTAATTATAATTTGTTATTTATTCTATTTACCAATATTTTCGTTTACTTAATTTAATAACAATCAGGAAATTGAAATGGATAAACTTCCGGGATTTAAAGCTTATGATATCAGAGGGAAAGTCCCGTCTGAATTAAATGAAGAAATTGTATATAAGATAGGACGCGCATTTGTAGAATTAAACAACGCAAAAAAAGTTGTTATAGGAAGAGATGTTCGGCAATCCTCACCCGTATTGGCTAAAGCTCTTGCTAACGGACTAACGGATGCCGGCGCGGAGGTTATAGATTTGGGATTATGCGGAACCGAAATGATTTATTTTTCCACTCCCCACTTTGATGCTGATGGCGGAATAATGATTACCGCAAGCCACAATCCGCCGGAATACAACGGGCTGAAATTTGTTAAACGAAATTCCGTTCCCATGGGATATGCCTCCGGATTGCAAAAAATTGAACAAATGATTTTAAATAATAACCTTGGTAATCTTGCCGAAAAAAAAGGGACTGTTCAAGAAGTGGATATAATGGCAGAGTTTATTAATAATCTCGGACAATTTTATGATACCGACAAAATAAAACCCCTTAAAGTTGTTGTTAACGCCGGTAACGGTTGCGTAGGACCGGCATTGGATGCAATTGAAAACAGACTTCCCGTTAATATGATAAAAGTTTTCCACGAACCAGATGCTTTGTTTCCTAACGGAGTTCCAAATCCTCTTTTACCCGAAAACAGACAACCGACTATTGATGCAATAAAAGAAAACAATGCAGACCTTGGTGTTGCATGGGATGGTGATTACGATAGATGTTTTTTCTTTGACGAAAATGGCGAATTTATTGAGGGTTACTATATTGTAGGGCTTTTGGCAAAATCAATCCTTAAAAAAAATCCGGGTGAAAAAATTGTTCATGACCCCCGATTAATTTGGAATACCATAGATATAGTAAATAAATACGGAGGTAAAGCCGTGGTATCAAAAAGCGGACATGCATTCATTAAAGAAAAAATGAGAGAAGTTAACGCAATATATGGCGGCGAAATGTCTGCTCACCATTATTTTAAAGCGAATGCTTTTTCCGATAGCGGCATGATTCCATTTTTATTGGTACTACAATTAATTTCTGAAGAAGGCAAACCCCTTTCTGAACTTGTGGGTGATATGATTGCCAAATATCCTTGCTCGGGAGAAATTAATACAACGTTGGAAAATCCAAAAGCAAAAATTGAAGAACTTAAAGCCAAATATACTGACGGCATTTTGGATGAACTTGACGGCATCAGTATTGAATACGACACTTGGAGATTTAATGTACGAATGAGCAACACAGAACCCTTACTTCGGTTAAATGTTGAATCCAAAGGGAACGTTCAACTAATGCAAGAAAAAACGGAAGAATTGCTTAGAATAATAAGAAATTAAAATTATCGGTTGAATTCAAATGAAGGGGAAAATATTCCTCTTCATAATTTTTGAACAGAAATACAAATTTTGCAACACCGATTTATTTTCAATTGAACTAAAGTAGATTTTTCCCGTCTAATATGTTAAATTTGAAAAAAAAATGGAGAATTAAAATGTCCGAAAAAAACGAACAAGCAATTGATGTTAATAAACTTTTACAAAATAAATTAAAAGGCGTAAGTATTGCCGATATAGAGAACGGTATTGCAAAAACCATAAGTGAATTAGTTGGCGAAGATTACAAATGTACAATAGGTGATGTAAAATATACAATGTTCAGCGGAGCCGATTTTCACATAAAGATTGAACTTTCTTATAACCCCGAAAATTAATTTTCGTTAAAGTTACAAACCTAAATATTATACGGCTTTTATTTTAATTTTATAATAAAATAAAAGAGCAAACAATTATTATGCTGTTTGCAACCCCAAAAATTATTTCACATTCAAATTTTTCCTACTTGAATAAGTAACAAGATTTATGTTACTTTCAGTTTTATTTTACTAACAAATTGCGATAAATATTTTACTAAATATCTTTTATATTGTATTAACAGTTGTCGGTTTGTGGATAGGAGCAAATTGGGTAGTCGAATCCGCTTCACGAATTGCAAAAAAACTTGGAATCTCCGAACTGGTTATCGGGCTTACGATAGTGGCTTTTGCAACCTCCGCTCCGGAATTTGCTGTTACGGTTTCTGCAGCTTTAGCAGGTAAAATGGCCATTTCCGTGGGAAATGTTGTCGGCTCAAATATTTTTAACCTTGGAATAATTCTCGGACTTGTAGCTGTATTCGGGAAAGTACGGACAAATAATCTTTTGCTTTATCGTGATGCATCTGTACTTGTTGGCACCGGACTTTTGCTTTCTCTTTTCTTTTTTAATTTGGAATTATCTTCGGCAGAAGGAATAATTCTTATACTAATACTTATTGGTTATGTAATATTTTTGATCCGTTCTAAAGCCGATTTGGACGAAGAAGTTCCCGAAGGAGAATTTAAGTGGACAGACATCCCCAAATTAATATTAGGAATTGCCGTAATTATCGGCAGTGCTCATCTGCTTGTACATTCCGCATCATCCATAGCACGCAACTTGGGTATTTCGGAATGGATGATTGGTATTACCATTGTAGCAGCCGGCACTTCAATACCGGAACTGGCAACTTCGTTGGTAGCATTACATAAAAATAATTACGGAATCTCATTGGGAAATTTAATAGGGAGTGATTTATTTAATATGCTGGGCGTTCTCGGAACCGCGTCGGTCATACGCCCTTTATCGATTAATCAAAGCGATTTTTACAGTCTTATTATTCTTGCCGCTTATCTGATTTTTCTTTTCGGCTTAATGCGCACAAGTTGGAGAATTACAAAATGGGAAGGCATTATTATTCTTCTCATTGCCCTTTTCCGTTGGTGGATTGTAACAATTATGTAAAAATCGTGCTTCCTTTCTGTTCTTTATTGCTCCTATTTATTCACAATAATTGCATAATCTTCCGAAAACCGTGCATAATTTGATAAAAAAAACAGAATTTATTCATTTCTTACTTTTATAAAAAGAGATTAAAGATTACTTTTGCATTGTAAAATTAATTGAGGTATTCAATGCACATTTCAAAAAAAGTAAACACGATGGAATTCTCCGGAACTATGCAAATTTCCGGGAAAGCCAAAGAGCTGAAAGCTAAAGGTATTAATGTAATTGATTTATCGGTTGGGGAGCCGGATTTCCCTACCCCTCAACGCATAAAAGATGCCGCATTAAAGGCAATGAACGACGGCCATACCGGTTATACAATGGCGGCAGGTATTATTCCTTTAAGAGAAGCTGTAGGACAATGGATTAAAAACTTTAACGGCTTAGACTATGCAACAAACGAAATAATAATTTCCAACGGAGCAAAACATTCGCTTTATAATACTTTACAAACAATTATTGAGGTTGGCGAAGAGGTAATAATCCCTGCTCCATACTGGGTTACATACCCCGCATTGGTTAAAATTGTTGACGGTATACCTATACATATTAATACAACAAGCGAAAACGATTTTAAGATTACTCCCGAACAACTAAAAAACAGTATTACCGATAAAACACGTGCATTAATCTTGTGCAACCCTTCCAATCCTACCGGCTCGGTTTACACAAAAACGGAATTGGAAGCAATCGGAGAAATTGTACTTGAAAACAATCTTTATGTAATTAGCGACGAAATTTATTCCCGCTTAATCTACGATGATTTTGAATATACAAGTTTCCCTGCATTAAGCCCCGAACTGAAAAAACAAACTATTTTGATCGACGGTGTTTCAAAATCTTATTCCATGACCGGGTGGAGAATCGGATTTACCGCGGCAGATAAAGAATTAATTTCGGGTATGGGGAAATTACAAAGTCAAATGACTTCCAATCCGAGCTCGATTTCGCAATACGCCGCTTTGGAAGCAATTACGGGACCACAAGATGATGTTGAACAAATGAGAAAAACTTTTGCTGAAAGACGCGAAATATTATTTGATCTACTTAGCAATATGGAAGGTGTAAAAGTAAGAAATGCCAAAGGTGCATTTTATCTTTTCCCCGATTTTTCCTCATATTTCGGAAAAAGTTACGGCGATACAAAAATAAACGGCTCGTTTGATTTGGCTATGTATTTAATTGCAGAAGCAAAAGTTGCTACCGTCCCGGGTTCCGTATTCGGAGCGGAAGGTTTTATGCGAATTGCTTATGCAACATCCAAAGAAAATATTGAAGAAGGAATTAACAGAATAAAAGCGGCTCTTGCCAAGCTTGCTTAATTTGAATTAACAACTCCTGTTAGATAACCTCTCCGAATCGGAGAGGTTATTTTATTTTTTATTGCCGAAATATTTCTTCCGATTTTGAACAGAGATTAAAGATATTTTAATTTCGAACACAACTTCTACAAAATTTTCTTTTTACTTAAACTTACTTTAATGTTTTCCACAACTTACATTTTCCGATTTTTTATTTACAGATTATATCATTATCTCAAATAACCCCTAAATAACATCTCTCTTTTTATATTTTTTTTATATTGTTCAAAATAAAATTCGGAAAAGTTCTAAAAAGTTTTTACACAATAAATAATTCCCAATTTATAACTCTTCAGGGTAAATAATAAGTTGGAAAGTTGCCAAATTTCTTAATTTAAGAGGATATTTTTCGATTTGATGAAAATATTTTTTCAATTCAAAACGGTTTTCTATTTGTTCTGTGCGGCAATATATTATATGCAAAAAAAATTCCCTATTAATAGATTTCTTGAATATAAGCATAATTTGTTTTAATTTTAAAACTTAAAACTATGAGAATATGTAATAAACACATAATGAAAAGTTCAGATTTTTTGAGCGAATCAAAAATTGAAATAAAAATGCACCTCCAAATTTAGGGGTGCATTTTTTTTGTTTATATGATTATAAAACAGATCACTAAATATTTGGAAGAGTGGGCACCTAAAGAAGTAGCCTGGGAAAAAGACAATGTTGGCTTACAAATCGGAGATATGAAAAATAAGATCTCCAATATACTTTTGGCTCTTGACCTTGATACAAAAGTAGTGGAACAAGCCAAAAGGAAAAAATGTAATTTAATTATCACCCACCACCCTTTCATTTTTACCCCTCTCAAAAAACTAAACTTCAATAACAACAAAAAAGCCCGACTAATAAAAGATTTGATTCTCAATAACATTTCACTCTATTCAGCCCATACAAATTTAGATTACACTAAAAACGGTGTAAGTTTTGAACTTGCAAAAAGATTAGGATTAAAGAATATTAGGTTTTTGGAACATCAGGCGAGTAACCAATATAAGTTGGTTGTTTTTGTTCCCGAAAAAAACATTGATACCGTTTCTAATGCTATTTTTAATGCCGGTGGCGGAATTATTGGAGAATACTCAAAATGCAGTACAAAAAATCCGGTCGAAGGAACATTTGAAGGGTCTGAAAAAACAAATCCTTTTATCGGAAATCCGAACACATTTGAAACTGTTTCCGAAATCCGTTTGGAAGTGCTTGTCGACTCTTGGAAACTTGATAATGTAGTAACCGCAATGAAATATGCTCACCCGTACGAAGAACCCGCATTTGATATTCTGGTTTTGAAAAATAAAAATTTAAATTACGGTACGGGAGCAATAGGAGAACTTCCACAAAAAACATCCGAAAAAGAGTTTCTTTCTATTGTTAAAACCTCTTTAAAAGCAAACGGAATAAGATATTCGTCCGGTAAAAACAAAGGGATAAAACGTGTTGCCGTTTGCGGCGGAACTTGTTCCGACTATACAAACAGTGCAATAATTAATAATGCTGATGCTTTTATTACGGCGGATGTAAAATATCATACATTTCAAGATGCGGAAGGAAAAATAATGTTGGTAGATGCGGGACACTACGAGACGGAAGTCCACGTATTACTTCCATTAAAAAAGGAACTTGAAAATTTTATTAAAAAAAATAATGGTGATATAAAAGTTTTTAAATATAGCGGGAACGGAAATCCCGTAAAGTTTTTTAATTAAACAGGAGAAAAAATGGTAAACAGATTAGTTACACTCTTTTCACTTCAATTAATTGACGATGAATTGGATGAATTAGAGGAATTACGAGGCGACCTTCCGCTAAGAGTAAACAGTCTAAATGCAAAAATCAAAGAAATCCAAGATCAAATTGATGCGAAAGAAGCAATCAGAGCCGAATCTTTAGAAAAACGGAAAGCAAACGAAAACGAAATTGAACGTTTGCAAGCAAGTTTAAAAAAATTCAAAGCTCAACTCTTTCAAGTTAGAAATAATAAAGAATATGATGCTTTAACAAAAGAGATTGACCATTCCGAAACGGAAATTGAACGCCTTAAAGCAGAAAATGAGCAACTTGAAATTGAGAGTGAAAAACTAAAGTTGGAAATTGAAGAACTTGCACCTAAGGTGGAAGAATTAAACGTTGAACTTGAAGAAAATCAAGTTGAACTAAAAAAAATTATTAAAGCAAACGAAATTGAAGAAGCAAAACTAAAAGATAAACGAGATAAAATTGTTGCCCAAATAAAAAAACCGGATTATAACGTATACATGCGAATCCGTAAAGCCCTTAAAGGGAAAGCTATTGCAACAATTACACGTTCCGCTTGTAGCGGTTGCCACAATATTGTACCGCCTCAAAGACAAATCGAATTACGTCAAAACAGACGTTTATTTACTTGTGAATCATGCGGAAGAATTTTGGTATCAGCCGAAATTGCAGAAGAAGCAAAAAAAACACTCCAACTATAGCATATTATTAAAAAAGGGTATTCGTCAAGATGAATACCCTTTTTTATCCCATTATTTTTACAAGAGCATCATAAATATTTTTTACGGGAATGATTTCAATATTCTTTTTCCCTTTTACAGTTTTAAAATTGGATTTTGGAATTAATACGGATTGGAAGCCCAATTTTTCGGCTTCTTGTATTCGTTTTTCAATTTGACTTACACTGCGTATTTCTCCGCCCAAACCCACTTCTCCTATTGCAACAAATTTTTCTTTCGGAATTTTATCTTTAAAGCTGGAAACAATGGCACAACATACGGCAAGGTCTGCCGCAGGTTCAAATATTTTTAATCCTCCGGCAACATTAAGAAAAACATTTGCCGCGGAAAGTTTTACTTTAACCCGCTTTTCCAAAACAGCAAGCAAAATTGAAAGTCGTTTGTAATCAAAACCTGTGGCTACACGTTGAGGATTTCCGTAGTTGGACGGTGTAACAAGAGCTTGTATTTCCAGTAATACCGGACGACTGCCTTGAATTGTTGAAGTAATAACCGAACCGGTTAAATCGGTTGCATGTTCACTTAAAAATATTTCACTCGGATTTTTCACTTCAGTTAATCCGTTATCGTGCATTTCAAAAATGCCTATTTCGTTTGTACCGCCGAATCTGTTTTTTAACGAACGTAAAATTCTATAATTATGATTACGCTCTCCTTCAAATTGTAAAACGGCATCAACCATATGCTCTAAAATTTTAGGGCCCGCAATGTATCCTTCTTTAGTAATATGCCCAACAAGAACGGCTACAAAATTTTTACTTTTTGCAAGTTGCATAATATAATTGGCAGATTCCCTTATTTGGGTTACGGTTCCCGGGGCATTTTCCAACTCTGCCCGTTGCATTGTTTGAATGGAATCAATCATAACAACATCGGGGTTAATTTTATTAATGGCACTCTCTATCAATTCCATTTCGGTAGCAGCCAAAAGATAAAAATCGCTTTTGTTCAATTTTAATCTCTTAGCTCTAATATTCAGTTGCGTAACGGATTCTTCCCCGCTTACATACAATACCTTCCCTTTAATTAAAGAAGATGCTTGCATAATTAATGTGGATTTACCTATTCCGGGGTCTCCTCCGATAAGTACAACGGACCCAAGCATAAATCCTCCGCCGAGTACTCTATCTAATTCCGAAATATTTGTTCTAATCCTTTTCTCTTCGGTTTCGGTTACTTCGTCAAGTTTTATAACATTAACTGAACCGGAAAAATCGGAAGAACTTTTTTTGTTATCTGCAATCTCTTCCGAAAAAGTATTCCACTCGCCACATTCGGGACATTTACCAAGCCACTTCAGAGATTCGTAACCACAAGAAGAGCAAACATATTTTACTTTTATTTTTGTCATTAAGCAACCGTTCGTTTTACAAAATTCCGAATTACTTCATCGGTACTATTTAAAATTTCGTTATACGTACCGGAAAAATATATTTGTCCGTTATGCATCATCGAAACTTTATCCGCCACATTTTTAACACTAAACATATCGTGAGTAACAACAATTGAAGTTACGTTAACTTCTTTGTTCAAATGCACAATCAAATCATCTATGGAATCGGACATAATCGGGTCAAGCCCCGTGGTGGGTTCATCGTACAAAATATACTTGGGGTTTGTAACCAATGCACGTGCTAGCCCGATGCGTTTTTTCATTCCGCCGGAAAGTTCGGCAGGTTTCTTTTTCTGAATACCGGGTAACCCTACAAGTTCTAATTTTTCTTCAACAATTTTTTTTAATTTCTTTTCGGGAAAATGATAATCGTTTTCCACCAGCGGAAGAATAATGTTTTCTTCAATTGTCATAGAATCGAAAAGAGCCGACCCCTGAAAAAGAAAACCGAACAATTTTCTTATCTCATACAGTTCATATTCCGAAAGCATATCAATCCTCTTTCCCTCAACACAAACGCACCCTTCATCAGGCTCCAAAAGCCCTACAATATGCTTTAGCAATACACTTTTACCGCATCCGCTCGGACCTATAATGGCTAATGTTTCACCTTGAGTAATTTCCAAATTAACCCCTTGCAAAACATAATTATCGTCAAATTTTTTATGTAAACTTTTTATCTCAATCATAAACTTTTATTTCTATTTTATGTTTATTCAAAATATTATTTAACGGCGGAAATTTCCACTTAAAAAAAAGAGTGAAAATTATTATACCCATAAAATTTTTTAATGGTAAAACACCAATACTTTTTTTCATATTTTAGTATTCGAATTATTTTTTGAGTTTTATATTTATTATTATTTTTTACTATATTTAATTGTTACAGTTACCGTAACATTACAAGGATATTTTTACATTCAACTATAAATTAAAAGGACTGAAAGATGAGAACAATTGTATCAATGCCCGGAGACGGAATAGGCAAAGTAGTTTTACCGGAAGCAATAAGATTAATGGAAGCTGCCGGATTTAATGCAAATTATGTTCATGGAGATATCGGCTGGGAATTTTGGGTAAAAGAAGGAAATGCCTTGCCACAGCGTACAATAGACTTGTTGGAAGAACATAAAATAGGCTTGTTCGGGGCTATTACCTCAAAACCCAAAGATGCTGCCGCAGCTGAACTTGCTCCGGAATTGCGAGATAAAGGATATGTTTATTTTTCCCCTATCGTAGGACTTCGCCAACATTTTAACTTAGACAAATGTATTCGCCCATGTAAAGCATTCAAAGGTAACCCCCTTAACTTTGTTCGTCAAGACGGAAAAGGCGGATGTGACGAACCTCTTGTCGACACAGTAATATTCCGCCAAAATACCGAAGGACTTTACGGTGGTGTGGAATGGACAAATCCTCCCGCTCAAGTTCGTCAAGCTTTGGAGACACATCCCAAAATGAAAAGGTTTGCCCATGTTAATGGTGAAGACTTGGCAATATCAACTCGTATTATCACACGTCCCGCAACCCAAAGAATTATTAAAGCGGCATTCGAATATGCAAGAGAATACGGCTACAAAAGTGTAACCGTCTGCGAAAAACCGAATGTCCTTAGAGAAACATCGGGAATGATGGTAAAAGAAGCAAAAAAAATTGCGGAAGAATACCCCGAAATTCAATTGTGGGATACAAATATTGATGCACAAATGATGTGGCTAACCAAGAACCCCGAAGATTACGGCGTTATTGTTGCCGAAAATATGTTCGGAGATATTATCAGCGACGGTTTTGCCGGATTGGTTGGCGGACTCGGTTTTGCATGCTCGGCAAACATTGGCGACGACGTTGCAGTATTTGAACCAACCCACGGCTCCGCTCCAAAATACGAAAAATTAAATCCGAGTATTGTTAATCCTATTGCAATGTTCCTTTCCGCTTGCATGATGCTTGACCACATCGGAGAAAGAGAAATTGCAAACAAAATACGCAGTGCCATTGCAGCTGTTATTGAAGAAGGGAAAGTAAGAACTTACGATATGCTTAAATTACGAGGCGGTGCCGATGTTTTTGAAAAAGGTGCATGTACAACTCAAGAAATGACTGATGCGGTAATAAATAAATTATAATTTGCAATTGCATGTTAATTAGGAGAACAAAATGGGGATACTTCTTTTAGCCGTAGCCATATTTCTTTTTTTAACCGCATACAAAAGTTACGGCAATTTTTTAAGTAAAAGATTAGAAGTTAATAATAATAATTCCACACCGTCTCATCAATTAGAAGACGGTGTGGATTACGTTCCCGCAAAAAAACCGGTTTTGTTCGGTCATCATTTTGCATCTATTGCAGGCGTAGGCCCGATTGTAGGACCTGTACTTGCGGTCGCTTTCGGTTGGATACCGGTTTATGTTTGGATACTTTTCGGAGCGGTTTTTTTCGGCGGCGTACATGATTATTCATCCATAATTCTATCAATACGGCATAAAGGAAAAACGCTAGGTGCAATTATTGAAACCTACATCGGCAGTTCAGGTAAAAAACTTTATCTTCTGTTTACCTGGGCAACTCTAATTTTGGTAATAGCTGTTTTCGGAATTATAATTGCCAAAACATTTGTTAGCATTCCATCAGCCGGGTCATCATCAATATTTTTTATTATTGCCGCTGTTATATTCGGAATTTTATTGAACAAATATAATCTTTCGTTACTTGTTTCAACCGTAATAGGAATAATTTTATTAATTTTATCCGTAATACTCGGGCAAATTTACCCCATAGTTTTAAGCAGAGAAATTTGGATAATTTTACTTTTTATTTATGTTTTTATTGCATCGGTTATTCCCGTTTGGATGCTTTTACAACCGCGAGACTATTTAAACTCATTCTTTTTATACGCAATTCTTATCGGAGGTATATTTGGTGTGTTCTTCTCCAATCCCTCCGTATCCTTGCCCGTATTCACCTCTTTTTATAACGAAAAACTGGGGCTCCTATTCCCAATCCTTTTTATCACGGTTGCTTGCGGTGCAATAAGCGGTTTCCATTCTATAGTATCAAGCGGAACAACATCTAAACAACTCGATAAGGAAAACGATGCCAAGTTTATCGGTTACGGCGGAATGCTGTTGGAAGGTATATTGGCCGTAATAGCCATGCTTTCGGTTTCCGCCCTGCCAATGGATAAATATTTATCTTTGTTGGAAAAAGAAGGGCCGGTCTCTGCCTTTTCTACCGGTGTTGCACACTTTATGCAAAACATACCATTAATAAATTTTGATTTTGTAACGGCAAAATCATTTATAGCACTGGGAATTGCCGCCTTTGCATTAACAACTTTAGATACATCAACACGATTGGCTCGTTACACGTTTCAAGAATTTTTCGAACAATCCGGTAAAAAAGAACAAACCCTTTTAGCAAAAAATCGTTTTGTAGGAACAACAATAACAATACTCCTTTCCGCAGCATTAACTTTTAGCGGAAAAACCATGACACTCTGGCCTATCTTCGGCAGTGCAAATCAATTATTGGCTGCACTTGCATTATTGGGAATAACCGTTTGGTTATTCGCAACAGGCAAAAAACATTCCTTTGCATTTATTCCTACCGTGTTTATGTTTCTTGTTACAATTACGGCATTAGTGATGATAACCTATAACAACATAATTGTACATCAAAATTATACATTGGCAATTGTATCCTTAATGCTTACCATTCTTGCAGTGTTATTATGGATTGAAGCATACAAAGTAATGTTTTCAAAAGAAAAAGAAAATCATCAAAAATAAATTAAGGTAAAAAATGAAAGAAAAAATTCAAAAAATCTGGCCGGAAATTGATTGGATTAAAGATGAAGAATTAAAAGAAAAAGTTACGCAATGCTGGGTATATGCAATTGAAAACAGTGTATTGGAACCTGAAGATTTGGAAAAAATTCCTTTCTCGCTTTTAATTCAAAATTGTAATATCACTTTTATGAATCACAAACGAACATGTGTTCAACTTAGTGTAGATATGGCAAAACGAATGCAAGAAAACTTTGGGAACGAAATAAAAATAAATATGGATTACCTTATTGCCGGGGCAATACTTATTGATGTGGGTAAATTACTTGAATACGAAATTGTTGACGGCAAACTTTCAACAAGCAATTTCGGCAAATATGTTCGCCATCCGTTTAGCGGTGTCGGTATTGCTCAGCAATTCGGATTGCCTCCCGAAGTATTGCATATGATTGGAACACATTCCAAAGAAGGTGATGTCGGGAAACGCTCGGTTGAATCCCACATTATTCATCATGCGGATTTTGTAAGCTTTGAACCGTTCCAAGAAGCTAAAACAATACAATAATTTTTTATTTTTTTGTAATTAAAAAATTATGTTGAAATCAATAAATTTTATCTAAAGTTTAATTTAACGTTTGAATTTTTACATTACCGGAGGTAAAATATATGCCACAAAATTTAATAGAAAAAATAGCCCAACGCTACGCCGTTGGGTTGGAAGAAAACACGGAAGTTCACAGCGGAGATTTTCTTTCCGTTAAACCCGCTCATGTAATGACACACGATAACACCGGTGCGGTTATTCCAAAGTTTAAATCCATTGGTGCAACAAAACTTGCAAATCCCCGACAAGTAGTACATACCCTTGACCACAACATTCAAGATAAAAGCGAAAAGAACCTTGAAAAATACAGAAAGATAGAAGAATTTTCTAAATCCGTAGGTGCCGACTTTTACCCTGCCGGCAGAGGCATAGGGCACCAGATAATGATTGAAGAAGGATATGCATGGCCGGGCACAATGGTTGTTGCTTCCGATAGTCATTCCAATATGTATGGCGGCATTGGCGCATTAGGCACCCCCATTGTAAGAACGGATGCCGCGGCAATTTGGGCTACCGGAAGAACATGGTGGCAAATTCCGCCGGTAGCAAAAGTTGTACTTACCGGTAAATTAAATTTGGGCGTTACGGGCAAAGATGTAATTATTGCCCTTGCCGGATATTTTAACAACGATGAAGTATTGAACCACATTATTGAATTTGACGGCGAAGGAGTCGGCGAACTCACATTAGCCCAACGTTTAACTGTTGCCAATATGACTACGGAATGGGGCGCTTTGGGAGGTGTATTTCCGATTGATGATGTTACTATTAATTGGATTGCCGAACGTATCGAAAAAATTAAAATTCGAGGTTTGCAAGGTGTTCCCTCCGATGCGGACGGAAACGGAAACCACCCCAGAATGAACGAAGCCAGATTAGACGCATTAAAAAACGACCTCCCAAATTTGCGTCCAGACGGCGATGCTTATTACGCAAAAGAAATTACAATTGATTTAACTACCATAGAACCTTACGTTGCCGGTCCAAATTCCGTAAAAGTAATAAACACCGCATCAACATTAAGTAAACAGAATATTAAAATTCATAAGGCATATCTTGTCTCTTGCACAAACAGCAGAGAAGAAGATATTGCCGAAGCTGCAAAAATAATTAAAGGGTACAAAGTTGCCGAAGGAGTAAAATTTTATATTGCCGCCGCTTCTAACGAAGTACAAGCTGAAAGCGAAACAAACGGTAACTGGCAAACATTGTTGAATGCCGGAGCAATTCCGCTTCCTCCGGGATGCGGTCCATGTATCGGGCTTGGCGAAGGGTTGCTTGAAGACGGCGAAATCGGCATTTCCGCAACCAACAGAAATTTTAAAGGAAGAATGGGCTCCCCTAACGCACTTGCTTATCTTGCTTCTCCCGCCGTTGTTGCAGCTTCTGCAATAGCAGGAAAAATTACTTCACATATTGAATATCCCGAAACAAACATTGTTGCGGATATAAAATCGTTTCCCAAACCTCAAAGACCAAAAGCGGAAGTAAAAATAATTAAAGGATTCCCCGAAGTTGTGGAAGGCGATTTAATTTACACCCCGCAAGATAATATGAACACGGATGGAATTTACCCGGGTAAATATACTTACATTGACGATTTTACTCCCGAAGACCAAGCACGTGTTGTAATGGAAAACTATGACCCCGAATTCGGTAAAATTGTAAAAGCGGGCGATATACTTGTGGGCGGTTTTAATTTCGGAACCGGAAGCTCTCGAGAACAAGCAGCAACAGCCTTAAAATACAAGGGAATCCAACTTGTAATAACCGGCTCTGCAAGCCAAACTTATATGCGCAATGCATTAAATAACGGCTTCCTTGTTCTTGAAGTACCGGAACTGGTAAACGATTTTAAAAATAAATTTACAGAAAATAAATTGACTATTAAAACAGGAATAAGTGCTAAGGTGGATTTTAAAAATTCAATAATAATTGCCGACAATGCAGAATATGCAATTAGTCCGGTCGGTACTGCAGCACAAGAGCTTGTTGTTGTTGGCGGATTGGAAAGTTGGGTTAAATCTCAATTGTAATTTTCTAAAAGTAGCTCTACATTAATTGCAGAGCTACTAATTTTTGCAAAACAGATAATTAATTAAACTTTACCGGAGAATCTAATGGAAACTTTTAAACAACCTTTTGATGTAACTCCCGGGAAACAAACAAAAACACAAAAACGGTTAGTCCCATTTTTTACAGCAATCTATTTTATTTTTGGCATCGTAAAGATTTATTATAACGATGTCGGAGAGGGAATTACTTGGCTTATTTTGGGAATCGGAATATATTTTGCCACTATTATGAATACATCAAGATACTTTTTTGAACTTAATAATAAAGGAATAGTAATAAAAAATTCCTTTTTCTCCTCATTGGAATTTGCTTGGAAAGATATAGAAAAATTAATCTTTCACCCCATTACCATCGACATTGTATTAAAATCCGGCGAAAAGCACGAATTCACTTTGGCAAATTTGACTTATAACAGTGTTATTGTTTTTAAAGAAAAACTTCAAGAGTTTGCAAAAGCAAAAGGAATAAAATTATACTGAAAGCCTATGCACAAACATAGAAAATAAGGAATTGATAAGTCCCGACAAATTTTATATTTTATATTACTCAAATAAAGAAGGAAGTAATATGTTAATTACAACAACAAATACCATTGAAGGAAAGAAAATAATAAAATATCACGGATTGGTTACCGGCGAAGCTATTTTGGGTGCAAACATTTTTAAAGATTTTTTTGCAGGAATACGAGACATTGTAGGAGGGCGTTCCAATGCATACGAAAAAGAATTACGTCAAGCAAAAGATATTGCACTGCAAGAAATGCAAGAAGAAGCACGTAACCTTGGCGGTAATGCCGTAATTGCTATTGATTTGGATTATGAAACCGTGGGACAAGGAAGCATGCTTATGGTTACCGCCTCCGGCACCGCTGTAACAATTGAAGAATAAAGGATTTGATTTTAGTATAAATTTCACATTTTAGCAATAATTACCGTGCTGTTGAAAGGATAAAACATATTTACCGAATACGGAAACGCCATTAACAGTTATATTAAATTTGAATTTTAAACGTCTTTGGCTGGTAATACAATTGTAAGTCAAGTTTAAATATGCGGCTTAATTATTATTCCTTTATTCTCTTTTCCGTTTATTTTAATTGTTATCGGAGAATTTGTTTTTACATGATAAACCGTTCCCCTTTTTTCAACAACTTTCTGTTTCTTAAGCCATTCCCAATCAATAAATCCGTTACCTTTATGTGAATTAATTGTAAAATATCCGACTTTGAATGAAGTCATATTTTGGAAAAAATGAGAACCTTGAGAGGGTTCAACATCAAAATCTTTAAAATTGCTTTCAACAATTGCTTTGGCACCGGATATTTGTTCCCACACAACCGGAATACCAAGCCACGGGTCAAGTGTTCCCCACCGCCCCAAACCGATTAATAAATAGTCCTTTTTTGCCTTGGTCAGTTTGGCGTTGAAATATCCTATCACTCCGGCAACCTCTCTGCTTGCGGCTCTGTCGTATTCGTTAATATCCACAAAAATAATTTCTGTAATATCATCTATTGTTCCGTTGCCCAACACGTTATTGGATTTACACAATAGCTCCGCATCGCTGTATCGTTCAAGGTCAAAGTCAACAACTTCACTGCTAACCACCAAGGGGCGCATTTGCAATACCGCAAATTTAGGAGGTGTTTTGTATGGAACGGAAAGATTCATTGCAAATTCAATTTCAACAGGATTGCTCATCCCCCAACTTCCTATTTTTAAAATTGTATTGAGTATTTCCGGAAGTGGCAATGTATTATATTTTAAAATAGGCGCAAGCGTAAAAAGTTTCAATCCGTCGCGTGATGTTCCGTCGTGAATGGAATGTGTTTGAAACGAATAAGTTGAGCCTACTTTGTAAAGGGTTCCGTCTTTTTCCGCCTCGTGAACTTCCTCTTCAATTATAATATCCTTTTCGTCAAAATAGATACCCTCTTTGGGGTTCATATCAATTGCAAAATATTTTTTCTGGGAATATTCAAGTATATCGTCAACAACAGAATGTTGCATAATATGCTTGGGATATTTTGGGCAGAACTGTACCGAGCTTCCACCTTCAACAATAGTTTTACCCAAGCCAAACGCTACCGAAACGATTCCGTCATCAGGATGCATAGGTTTTACCGGATAAAAATTATATGATTTTGCAACGCCTGAAATTTCGGGATAGAATTTATTGTTATGAACTTCGCCTACCATCTCCTGAATTATTACCGCCATTTTCTCTTCTTCAAGATGATAAGAGGTAATTTCAATATATTGTTTTGCCCTTTGATAATAAATAGATGCGTAAACTTGCTTTATTGCAACAATCAACCTATTTAATTTTACCTCCATACTTTCATGATTATTCGGAAGCATAACGGTTTCGTAAACTCCGGCAAAGGGTTGTCCTTGAGAATCTTCCAATAAACTTGACGACCTTACTGCCAAGGGTTTTTGCACAATCGATAAAAATTTTATTAAACTTTTTATTGCTCTATAAGGGAATTTGCCCGCATCCAAAAATGCTTTTTTAATCTTGGAATCGTCTTTACATTTTAATGCAAAATTGGTAAGATTATTTTCTACCATGAACATATCGAATATATCTGTTGCCAGAACAACCGTTGCGGGCACAAAAATATCTACTTCGGAAAATTTATTACTAATATTAAAATTACTTAACAAACTACTGAAAAATCCGAGTCCTCTTGCTTTCCCTCCGATAGACCCCCCGCCAATTCTGGCAAAAAAACTCAACTTATAAAAAGTCTTCTCGTCAAAATCCGAAATGATTCCGCGCTGTCTGTCTCTGTTATAATTATGAATAGCTTGCACCAAATCTTTTCTTAATGCATCAACGGAAGGATATTCGGAAATTTTTTTATGCTTCAACTGATATGCCAACCAAAAATCCGTACGTGCCTTTAACCATGTTGAAAAGTGATTATGTGAAGCGTGGTATGCAATAGATTCTTCGGGAACGGTTTCCAAACATTCGGCCAATTGTGCAAGGTTGCTTGCTCTGGCAACTTCTTCGCCGGTTTCCAAACGGAACACAAAATCGCCGAAAGCAAAACGCTCATTCATAAATTGCTTTAGTTCTTCGAGCAATGTAGGAGATTTTTTGTAAAGGAAAGATGCTCCCGCTTTATTGGCATCCTTTTCATTTTCAGCAATGTTAGATTGCAACAATATGGGTAAATCCGGATGTTTTCTTTTTATATATTTTGTAAGATAAAGCCCCGCTTGAAAATTCATTTCGCCGTTTTTAGGAAATCCGAAATCGGAAATAATTCCTAAAATATAATCTTCATATTTTTTAAAATATTTTATAGCTTCTTCGTAAGTAGAACAAAGCAGAATTTTAGGACGTGCGCGCATCTTCAAAAATCTGTGCGATAAATTTATTCCCTCAGTAATTAAACGATGAGCCTGCTTAACAACTTCTCTGTATATCAACGGAAGATAAACGGAATAGAATTGAACATTATCTTCTATTAAAATAATTACTTGTACACCTACATGTTTTGTGTCGAAAGCAACATTTATCTTATCCTCAAAATATTTTACAATTCCAAAGATAAGCCGGAAATCTCCTTGCCACATAAAGATTTTATCGAACTCTTTTGCACCCTTACCGGTAAGCACTTTTTGCAATTCATCGTTATTATACCCCAATAATGCGACGGGAATTTTCCAACCGTTCTTTTTAAGTCGCTTGGCTAATCTTATTGCCGTCATATCTTCCACATGAAGCGTAGTAATAACAAGGTCAAAACGGTTTTCTTTTTTGATTAATTCCAAAGCCTCTTTACCGCTGGAAACATGAACAAGTTCTGGACTATGGCTTAAATTTAATCCTTGAAATTCCTTGCGTATCAGTTCATAAAGCCTGCCGTCTTCTTCAAACAAATAAAAATCGTACATACTTGAAACAAGAATTATATTCCTTATTCTGAAAGACATCAGATTATGGAAATCTTGAAACTTCGCTTCGTTGTTGTCAAGCAAAAATTTTTCGTAAAGATTTTTATGTTTTTCCGTCACATTTATTCCTGTAAAAGAAATTTAATATTTGGTAATTTGCTTATTAAAAATAGTGAGTATTTCTTTAAATAAAAAAACCCTCGAATAATCGAGGGCTTTTATAAAATGTATGTTTAATAAAATTAAACAATTCCTTGGTCAAGCATAGAATCGGCAACTTTAATAAATCCGCCGATATTTGCCCCAAGAACATAGTTACCTTTAGCGCCGTATTTTTCGGCAGTTGTAACACAAGTTGTATGAATATCTTTCATAATCATTTTCAATCTGTTATCAACTTCTTCGCGAGTCCAGCTGTAACGCATACTGTTTTGAGCCATTTCCAAACCGGAAACCGCAACACCGCCGGCATTGGCAGCTTTTCCCGGTCCGTAAAGTATACCCGCATCAATAAACAAATTAACACCGTCAATTGTTGTAGGCATATTAGCACCTTCACTAACAACAAATACACCGTTGTTCAAAAGGTTTTGAGCATCTTTGCCATTAATTTCGTTTTGTGTTGCACTTGGGAAAGCACAATCGGCTTTATGATTCCATAAAGGATTATGGTCTGCTCCGGCATCGGACGGGGTGTATAGAGCATTAGGATATTTTTCGGCATATTCTTTAATTCTACCGCGTTTAACATTTTTCAATTCCATAATAAATGCTAATTTTTCCGCATCAATTCCTTCCTCGTCATAAATGTAACCGGAGGAATCGGAACAAGTAACAACTTTACCGCCCAATTGCAAGATTTTTTCGATTGTATATTGTGCAACATTTCCACTACCGGAAACCAAACAAGTTTTACCTTCCAAAGAATCGTTTCTTGTTGCCAGCATTTCGGAAGCAAAATAAACGGAACCGTAACCGGTTGCTTCGGGACGAATTAACGAGCCGCCCCAATTTAATCCTTTACCTGTAAGTATTCCGGCAAATTCGTTTTTTAATTTTTTATATTGTCCGAACAAAAATCCGATTTCTCTTCCGCCAACACCGATATCGCCGGCAGGAACATCGGTATTTGGTCCAATATGCCTGAACAATTCACTCATAAAACTTTGAGCAAATCTCATTACTTCCATATCGCTTTTTCCTTTAGGATCAAAGTCGGAACCACCTTTACCACCTCCCATAGGCAATGTTGTTAAACTGTTTTTAAATACCTGCTCAAAAGCCAAAAATTTCAAGATACCCAAGTTTACAGAGGGGTGAAATCTTAAGCCGCCTTTGTAAGGCCCTATTGCCGAATTCATTTCAATTCTAAAACCTCTGTTTACCTGAACTTCGCCTTGGTCGTCTACCCATGGAACACGAAACATAATTACTCTTTCGGGTTCAACAATTCTTTCAAGAATTTTTGCCGCACGGTATTCGGGATGGCGGTCTAATACAACTTCTAAAGATTCCAATACCTCTTCAACCGCTTGATGAAATTCCGGTTGTGCAGGGTTTTTTGCTTTAACATCTGCCAATAAGTTTTTTACGTACTCTGACATTGTTCCTCCATAGTTTTAAAGTAAAGAAATTTTATAAGATGACTGTGTAACATTTGAAATAAAAGAGAAAGTGTGCCGAACTTCCCATTAGTAATAAAGATATGATTAAGAACGGATGTGCCTTTTAATCTTGTGAAAATTAAATAATTAATGATTTTTTCAGCTAATACTAATCTCATTAAAAATCCAAATTTGCTTGCTTCATCTTACTTCAAAAATTTAATTAACAAATGAAACTTATTGCCTTAAAAATTTCTAAGCAAGAAAAAAATAATTTTTTATTTATTTTTTTTAAAAGGGGAAAAGAGGAATGTATTAACCAACTTTTTTTGCAGTAGTTTTAATTTTAATTAGTTTCAGATTGGAATTGGTTTCAGTATTTTCTTTATTTTTAGAGCCCTTTTCATCCCACCAATCACCAGAAAGACGTACGGAATATTCATCGTGATACTCTTTTGTGGAAGAGGATTTTTCAAAAACAAAATTTATTTCGGTCTCATTATTTTTTGAATGCGAAGTATCTATCGGGAAAGTAATTTTTGAAAAAACGGCGTCTGCATTGTTTGCAGTAAGAACAACAGGAATTGTATAAAGAATAATTTTCAAATCATATTTAAAGGATTTCATATCTTCGTAAATTTTTTCAAGGGCAATTAAATTTTTAGCTCCTTCATTTCTGTTGCAAAATATTTGCCATAATCCGGTAATACCAGGTTTGGAGTTAAAAGAGCCTCGTACTTTATAATATTCCCAATCATTTCTTTTTAATAATTTTAAATCGGTTATCATTAAAGGGCGCGGACCAACGAAACTCATATTTCCTTTTAAAACATTGAATATTTGAGGAAGTTCGTCAAGCCCTGTTTTTCTTAACCATGAACCGAATTTTGAAATATTTTCTTTATGAAAAGATTTAAAGAAAATATTTTTATGTAAACGATTTTTGTGTTTTGAAGAATTTTTAATTGTTCTAAGTTTAATAATTTTCAACCTGTACTTATCAAGAGTAATACCGCGCTCTTGAACAAAAAACGGAAATTGCTTATTAATGACTCCCAAAACAATCGCAAAAATTAAAATAAGCGGTAATGCTACGGGAAGCAAAAATAATGCTAAAAATATGTCGAATAATCTTTTAGACAATTGCCACAAACTTTTTTTTTGATGAATAAATATAAATATTGTATTACACTTTTTCAAGGATATCGTGTCAGAATAACAGCATCCATAAAATGTAATCCAAAATTAAAATTAATGCTGCCGAAAGAACAAAAGAACGAATAGTTGAAAGCCCGACTCCCTCTGCACCACCGGTTGTGGTAAGACCTATGTGGCATCCCAACAAAGCTGTAACTCCGCCAAAAACAACTCCTTTTAAAAGCCCGAACATAAAATCGCTAATCAGGAAATAACGTTTAACGGAATCGAAAAAAAGCGTATAGGAAACATCAAGGAAAAAATTGGAAATAACATATGCACCGGCAACCGCAATTATATTTGCAAAAACAATCAATACGGGCATCATTAAAACCGAAGCAAAAAATCTGGGCATTGCAAGATATCGTACGGGACTAATACCCATTGTTTCCAAGGCATCAATTTGCTCCGAAACTTTCATGGAACCAAGTTCTGCCGCAATGGAAGCCCCAACACGTCCGGCAATAATGATGGCTGTAAGCACCGGACCAAGTTCCGTAATTATTGCACGACTTGTTGCCGTTCCCAAAAAAGAAACGGGGGCAATCCCTTTCAATTGATATGCAGCTTGCCAAGCGGAAACAGCTCCGGTAAAAACCGCAATTATAATTACCAACGGAAGCGAATTAACCCCGATATGCTCCATTTGGAAAAGAAGCAATTTTCGGTTTTTAAAAAGTTGTGGTGAGTTTTTTAATATGGAAAAAAAGAGAGCGCTAATCTGCCCTACTTCTTGAAAAAAGCCGATTGTTTTTTCCCCGAGTTTTTCAATTATTTTTATTATCATAATTTAAATTTATCATAATAATTGTTAATTGACAATTGACATATACCTTTTATTACATCAAACAAATTCAAGATTAAAATTTCTTGTGTTTTATAAAAAATAAATAGAAATTGAAGTGTTGATAAAAATCAATTTTTTTTTGTAAAAGTTTAATTTAAGGTGTAATTATGAGTAAAATCGTATTTGAAACAGACCGTTCCGATGAAAGCCATCGGATTCCCGAAAATTTGGTATTCGGACGAACATTTACAACACATATGTTGGAAATGAATTACTCCGCTTCTAAGGGCGGATGGCAAGATGCCGTAATCAAAAAACAAAGTAACATAAGTTTAAGTCCGGCCGCTTTGGTACTTCATTACGGACAAGCAATTTTCGAAGGATTAAAAGCCTATAAACACGCAGACGGGAAAATCTCCCTTTTCCGTCCCAGAAAAAATTTTGAACGCCTAAACCGTTCGGCGGAAAGAATGTGCATTCCGCAAATTGATATCGATTTTGTGATGGAAAGCCTAATGGAATTAATTAAATTAGATAAGGCTTGGATACCGGAAAAACCGGGATATTCTCTTTATATTCGTCCGTTTATTTTTGCTACCGATGCCTTACTTGGCGTTAAACCGGGAGACGAATATAAATTTATTATTTTGCTAAGCCCCGTTGGTCCTTACTATCCGCAAGGATTCAAACCTGTCCCTATTTTAGTAACCGATAAATATGTCCGTGCTGTTCGCGGAGGTGTAGGCGATTGCAAAACGGCAGGCAATTACGCCGCATCACTTCATGCCCAGCAAGAAGCACAAAAACTTGGCTTTACACAGGTCCTTTATCTTGACGCACTTCAACAGAAATACATAGAAGAAGTAGGTACAATGAATATATTTGCACAATTTAAAAACGAAGTTGCAACACCAAGACTTTCCGGCACAATACTTCCGGGCATAACCAGAATGTCGGTACTGGAAATTTTAAAAGACTGGGGCTATAACGTAAGTGAACGTGATATTGCTCTTCAGGAAATTATCAACAACTACAATAACGGAAATCTTATAGAATTGTTCGGAACCGGTACCGCGGCTGTTATTTCTTCCATCAGCAAATTAAAATATAATGATATTGAAATACATTTTAGCGAAGAACACGCCGGCGAATTAGGCACAAAATTATATAAAGAACTTACCGGAATACAATACGGCGAAATTGAAGATAAATATAATTGGAATGTAATTATATAATTACTTAGATTTTTTGCTTGCATAGTGCTCCAATGTTCACTATATTTGTAGTGAACATTGGAGCACTACTTATGAAAGCCGAATTAACGGAAAGACAAAAAGAGATTTACAACTTCATAAAAGAATATATTGAAGTTAACGGTTATCCCCCAACCTATCGCGAAATAGGAAATCATTTCAACATTGCAAGCACATTCGGTGTAAAACGGCATATAGATGCATTAGTAAAAAAAGGATTTATGAATATAGGAGAAAACTCCAACCGTACAATCTCTTTAACCGAAAATTTTGACGAAACAAAAAATAATCCGGCAGATATTATTAACATACCTATTGTGGGGCACATTGCAGCCGGAGTACCTCTTTTGGCGGAAGAAAATATTGAAGGAACATTTACCCTCCATTCCGGGTTAATAAACGGCAAAGCAGATTGTTTTGCATTAAAAGTAAAAGGCGATAGTATGATTAATGCCGGAATATTCGATGGTGATGTTGTAATAATCACCCCCCAAAACGATGCCGATAACGGAGATATTGTTGTTGCTATGATTGAAAACGAAGCAACTCTAAAAAGATTTAAAAAATTAAAAGACAGAATAGAATTAATTCCGGAAAACGAGAACTATTCTCCTATTATTGTTAACAATACGGAAAACTTTTCCATTTTAGGCAAAGCTCTGGGAATTTTCCGTTGGTATAATTAAGAAAACAGAATGAAAACCGAAATTTTTGCAAAAGCAATACATAACAGAAACAGAGTACAAATTTTATACGAATTTGAAACCAAGGTTTTGGAGCCGTATTATATTAGTATAAACAGAAACGGGAAAAAAGTAGTTTACGGAAGAATAAACAACGCACCGGAAATTAAAATGATTGAATATGATAAAATACTCAATATTAAAATTTTAAATTATTCGCATTTTTCACCGATAATTCCGATATTAAATTAGCTAATTATGGTACGTTTAACTAAACAAGAACGAGTTGACTCCTTAATCCAACATTTTTGGAAAAACGGGGTAATTACATTAAGCCGTAAATACAGCAAATATTTACCGCAACCGGCTGCTATCGGCGAATTTGAAATTGATGCAATAGGTAAATTAAACAAAAAATTTATTTTCGGTTTAACACTTTCGGAAGAAGATTTAAATAACCCTAAAATTTTACGGAAAATTGAATTCCTTGCAAATCAAAAAAATAAATACACTTCAAAACCTGTAACACTTTTTGTCGGAGTACCGGAAGTGTTATATGATAAAGCAAAAAATTTAATTGCAAAATTGGATGCCGAAACGCAAAAACGTATAAAACTTGTTGAAACTTCAACAGAAAAAGATCTTTTTGATTAACCTTATTATCTTCTTTTGTTTCCTTCAAATTTGTATAAATCAACATAATAAAAGAGAATGTTTTTTAAAGTTCCGAATTTTTCCAGGCACAAAATATAAATTGTTTTGTATAATTCGTTGTTGTTTTAGTTTTAGCAATTTTTTATAAATTTAATCATTCTTGACATTTAGGGGACTGCCCTATATTTTGGATAGTCTGATTTAAAATAATTTGGAAGTTCGTGAAAAAGGTCATTTCCGATAAAGATTTAAAGAAAATAAATGAAGTAAAAAGCACAGGAGAAATCCCCTCTCATATTGCCATTATTATGGACGGCAACGGCAGATGGGCAAAAAGTAAAGGATTACCCCGGGTTGCCGGACACAGAAAAGGTATTGAAACCGTTAGAGAAATAGTTGAAGCTTGTGCGGAACTTGGAGTTAAATATCTTACTCTCTACACTTTTTCTACCGAAAATTGGAAACGCCCAAAAAATGAAGTATCTACATTAATGCGATTAATAGTAAAAAGTTTGAAAGATGAAACCGACGAACTTCATAAAAATAATATTAAATTAACTTCTATCGGGAATTCCGAAATGCTTCCTCCCGAAGTAAAAACAGAATTGGAAGAAGCATTCGAAAAGACCAAAAACAATACCAGAATGACTTTAAATTTAGCTTTAAGTTACAGCGGCAGATGGGAACTCACAAACGCAGTAAAAAAAATCGCAAGGGACGTTAGCAACAACAAATTATCCATAAACAATATTTCCGAAAAAACAATTTCAAAATATTTAAATACTTCGGAAATACCTGATCCTGAATTGTTAATACGTAGCGGAGGCGAAATGAGAATAAGTAATTTCCTTTTATGGCAAATTGCTTATTCGGAAATTTTTGTAACCGATGTGCTTTGGCCTAAATTTAAAACAAAAAATTTAATTGAAGCAATAAAAGAATTCCAAAAGAGAGAAAGAAGATTCGGACTTGTTAGTGAACAAATTGCAAAAGACCACAAAAAGATTGGGGAAAATGATAAACTTCCCGAATAGATTTTTTATAAGCATATTATTTCTATCCTTATTTACAACTACTATCTTTTCGCAAGTAAGTAGAGTAAATTATAAGATTTTAGGAATTTCGGTCGAGGGGAACACAACTTCGGACCCGGCAACTATTATCGCCAACAGCGGATTAAAAATAGGCGACGAAATCGAAGTGCCCGGCGA
>CAZTYP010000023.1:0-11107 GCA_964617555.1 uncultured Melioribacteraceae bacterium
TTCCTTTTTTGAAAGGGATTACGGCAGATTGCTCAATTATTATCATTGTAATAAATTCTAAAATTTTAAAAATGAAATATAAATTTATTCTATATCTTTATTAAATAAATTTTATCTCTTTTGTAAGGAGCAAAATGAAACAACTATATCTCGTCCGTCATGCCAAATCAAGTTGGGAAAATCATTTGCTGGCTGATATTGACCGTCCCCTTAGTACAAAAGGCAAACGCGATGCCCCCATTATAGGAAATATTTTAAAAGAGAAAAAAATTATGCCCGATATCATAATTTCCAGCAACGCAAAAAGGGCATTTACCACAGCAAAAATAATTGCGGAAAAACTCGGATATTCACATAAAATAGAAGTGAATAAATCAATTTACGAAGCTACAACACAAAATTTACTTGATGTAATTACTTCCATTGATGATAAATTTAATTCGGCAATGATTTTTGGGCACAACCCCGGGCTTACCGTGTTAACCGGCTTTATTACCAACGAATTTGTAAATAATATGCCAACATCCGCCGTTGCCATAATTGAGTTATCAGTCAATTTTTGGAAAGATGTAAATACAGCGTCCGGAAAATTAATAGGATTTGAATTTCCAAAAAAATACTCGGTAGGAAATAGACACTAAGTATAACCCGTTATTTTGTATCAACCAATTTTTTTATTAAATACTTCATTCTGAAATGTGCAAGTAAATAGGCAAAACCAGAAAGCCAAATAAGATGTAACAAATCACCCCAAACATATTGAAAGCCTGCATTCATTTGGGTAATTCTTATTATCGAACTATAATACGGTGTAAGGGGAATAAATTTTGAAAGAAGTTGCAAGAGAAGAGGAAAAGAATCAATAGGCCAAGAATAGCCGGTAGTTAAAAATATGGGATAAGACGTAAAGGCAAAAACTTCCATTATACCGGATTGTGTTTTAAAAAAGGACGCAAAGAAAACCGTGTAATAGAGAACGGATAATAAAAAGAAAAGCGTTAACAAAGCAATAAGAAACGGATTACCACCAAAACGAACATCAAAAAGCGGGAAAACCACCGTATAAAAAAAGAGTGTAATTGCTGCAAACAGAAAAAGATAAAAAGAAACTTTGCCATTAATCATAATCCAAATGTTTTTGGCGGAATCGGTAACCCATTGTTTAAATTTCATTTTTTCTCTTATCAGTGCAATACTTTCGCCAAGCCCCAGAAATAATGTTTGATGTAAAATAAGAAGAAAAATTCCGGGCAACAAAAAATCTCCGTAATTTGCTGTCGGGTTATAAAGCATATGCACGTTAGGAGTTAAAGGCATAACTTGTGTAAGAGCTTGTTTTTCACTCATCCCTTTTACCGCTTGAAAATATTTTAATCTTATACCCGCACCCGCCATTAAAAGAACTTTGGTAACGGCTTTATTAACATCATTTGAGGGAAGAAATTTTGTTGTATTAAGAAATATCGAAACGTCTCCACCTTTCAGTTTTTTCAAATTCTTTTCAAAATTATGAGGGATAAAGATGAAACCGTTTATTTCCATTTTATGAACCCGTTCAACGGCGGTATTAAAATTATCCCCTTCATTAATCAAATCAATTTTTTCCGTAGAATTAAGAGCCGTAATAATTGAACGTGAAGCTACTGTCCTATCCATATCCACAACTCCGAACTTTACTTTTGATTCATCTTTGTAAATATATATTGAACCGAGAAAAAAAGCGTAAAGTAAAGGTGCGATAATAACGGTCAATAAAATCGAATGATCGGCAGCAATAATTTTAGCTTCGTTAAAAAACATTTTTTTCAATTTATTGAACATTACACTCCCTCCGCCAAAGATGGAATAAGTGCTAATTTTTTAATATGAAACTTCATAGCGACATAGCTTCCAAAAAAACCGATAAACATAAAAACAAGAAGAGCGAAAATATGCGGCAATACAAATTCTAAGGATACATCCATCTGATATAACTGCAAAAAACCCGCTATAAAATGTGTGTACGGAATAAGTTGAGAATAAAATTGATCGTAAATAGGTAATGCCCAAGCCGGAAAAGTAAATCCGCTGAAAACAAAAGCGGGAGAGTTATAAAAGAAAACAATATCCAATCCCACAACTTTATCCAAAAAGATACTTGAAATCATCAATCCCATTACGGTTGAAACGCCAGCAAAAAAGAGCAGATAGAAAAATAGCAATATCGAATTACCGTAAACGGAAATTCCCATTGAAGGAAAAACGACCGCCAATATTAATAAAGCAGGAAAAATACTTGCAACAACATACGCAACAGTTTTGCCGGTTATTATGGAAAAAATATTATTGTTACTCATTTGCAATAATTCGCGAATACCGCCGTTGCTCAATTTTTCGTCGAACTCTGTGTTAATTGCCGAAGCACCGGCAAACATTAAAATCATTTGAAAAAGTACTGTTAACAGTCCAGGAGCAAGGTATTGCATATAATCGTAATTGGGATTATAAAGCGGGTGTTTATGCATTCTGAAAGGCATCACTAAATTCATTGATTTTTCGGGAGGCATTAATTCCGCCCCGAATTTTTTCAATAAAATCCCCGAGGATACGGTAATAACAATTTCGGAAGCAGCTTTGTAAATTAGGTTACCGTAAACAATGTTTTGGGAATTAATAACAATGTTCACATTAGAACTTTTTCCCCTTTTAATCTTTTTAGTCATTCCGCTCGGAAAATAGAACGCAGCTTTTACATCGTTATTCAGAATTAAATCATTAAGTTCTGAAAAAGAAGCAGCCCGATAAACAACTTGCAACGAAGGAGAGGAATCTAAAAAACGTGTAAGCAAACGGGATAGTTCGGTGTTATCCTCGTCAAAAACCGCAACGGGAGTATCGTGGATTGCTTGATTGGAATAAATTAACGGGATGAAAAAATATACAATCAACGGCACAATAAAAAGAAGGATAATTCTACTACGTGTAGATTTAATCAGTTTAAGTTCACGTTTGGCAATATTTAAAATGGTTGACATATCAGAGTTGAATTTTAACAGTCATTCCCGGACGTAAATTTTCTATTTTTTCTTTCGGTTTAAGGTGAATTTCGAACGTGCGCAAATCTATATTTCCGGTTTCCTTTGTGGGCAACCAATTGGCAAAGCCCGCCATGGGTGAAATATAACTTACATAAAAAGTAAATTCTTCGTTATCCAAAGCAGGAATAACTCCAGGAAATTCGGCACCTTTTTTAAATGGACTCATCAGGTCTTCTCTAATCTGAATAATCACATGTGCATCTTCAGGTATTTGAATGGAATAGACCGGAAAACCGGCGGGAACAATCTCACCTTTATCGGCAATCTGATTGGAAATCTCTCCGCTCACCGGTGAAATTAACTCCAGTTCTTCACTGAAAGCCAATGCCTCGTTATATAAATTTTCCGATGCGTAATACCGTGCAATTGCAGCGTCGATTAATTCTTTCCTTGCTCCTTCCCTAGCCATATCGTAAACGGCTTTTGCAGCATTCATTTGATCTAATGCGGCATTATATTTAAAGCGAACCTCATCATATTTTTGTTCGGAAATAACAGAATCTTGATAAAGCTTTTCAATTCGTTTAAAAGTTTTTTCAGCATATTGGTACTGACTTTTGGTAATAAGATAAGCATTTTTCGCCGCTTCAATTTCCTGAGGACGCGCACCGTTTTTGGCCATTTCCATCAATGCTTTGGCGGCATTCTTTAATCCTTCGGCCTGAGCAACTTTGGTATTTACAATTTTGGGCTCGAACAATGCAAGCGTGTCCCCTTCTTTAACAATATCTCCTCTGTGCACCAATAATTTTTCAATTTTACCGGGCAGTTCCGAAGCTACATCCACAACGGTTGTTTCAACAAAACCAACCACAAAAGAATCGTTATGGGATGAACATGAAGTTATAATATAGAAAAAAGAGATAGCCAATAGAATCAAAGGAAATGAAATTACAGTTCGTTTCATAATATTTTCAACATCTGTTTTTTTATTTTCTGTCGTCATTTTATTTACACTGTTTATTTTAAATTACTATTTACCTGTTTGTGCCGCTTCAAAAATATCAACCGCTTTTTGAGGATTACCGGTTGCAACATAATATTCCGTTAATGCTTTGTAATAATTATACAGAGTTGCTGCACGTTTAACTTTCTCCCCCTCCAACTCAAGCGTAGCATCAATTACCTCTAATGAAGTTCCGTAGCCTTCTTCAAATCTGCGGGTGGCCATTCGTAAATTTTCTTCTGCCAACTCTATTGTGCTTGCAAGTTTTTGATATTTATTTTTTGCATTATTTACTTGACGATAAGATTTATTTACCCAAAGTTTAATTTTATTTTTAGCATCTTTATCCGCATATAAAAGCTGATTTTTTAAATATTCGGAGGATTGAATTTCATTATAATCTTTCATTCCCGAAAAGATTTCATACTTCATCTGTACCCCTACAATCCAAGGCGGTTGAATAATTCCCGGCATCTCCTCTCTGAAAAATCCGACCTCACCAAAAGCAAAAATTGTAGGCCACATATTGGATGAAGCCGCATTCCTTTTCTGCTCTACCATTATTTTTTTCTGTTCAATTAATTTAAGCAAAGGCTGATTTGTATATGCGGAATCTATTCCGTGTTCTATATCCAATTGAACATCGGTAAAATTTAATTTATCGGAAAGAACAAATGTTGTATCGTTCCGGAACCCCATCGTGTAATTTAGCGCAAGTTTGGCAAGGGAAAGATTATTTACGTCATCCTCCAATTCCGATTCCGCACCGGATAGAGCAACTTTTGCACGCAATAATTGATATTTTGCAACAACACCTTCAGCCACCAATTGTTCAGCGGTTTTTTTATGTTTTTTTATTCCCTCTATAACATCCTTACGGGTTTGAACCACTTGCTTCAATAATACAACCCCGAGATACATATTTATAATTTGTTGAATTGTTTCGTTAGTAGCTTTTTTTACTTCTATGTTTGCTTCTTGATATTCCGCTTCGGCAAAATTACTTCCGGCATTTATTTTTCCGCCGGTAAAAAGGGGTTGTATCACCGAAATATTTGCTGTGGGAAAATGCTGTTTGTCTATAATCAAATTATATGCGGGAAGTTTTTGCATACTACCGTATAGTTTTTCGTATAATGCATCAGGCGGCAACGGAACCGGTAAAATATTATTCGTTATTTGTACACCGTATCTTGCCGCAATATCATCCAAAGAATTTTTTAAATGAGAAGAATTTATTTGAATGTTATCCCCCATGTATGTGTAACCGCCCGTTATTGTTACTTTGGGAAGATAGTTCCCAAAGGCGGCATCTCTTTCGGCATCTTTTTCCTTTACCTTTGCTTCGTATCGTTTAATTGTTTCGTTCCGCTTAAGTGCAACCGATACCGCATCCCGCAAAGATAATCTACTTTGTCCGAAAAAAGATGAATGCAATAAAAAAAACATTAATAATAATTTTGTAATCTTCAAATTATAACCCCGCATAAAAGTAATATAACAAAACCTATCGGCTAAAATAGCACATATTGTCTTTTAAAGATATTCAAAGCAACAGAAGTAATCAAATATTTTTTTAATTTTCGAAATATGGTTATCATTGGTAATTCATTTAAAAATAATTGGTGAAAAGATTAAACGAATATATTTAACAGGATTTATGACAAGCGGCAAAAGCACAATAGGCCCGATATTGGCAAATGTGCTTGGTTGGGAATTTGTTGATTTGGACAATGCCATTGAAGAGCATGAAAACAAATCGGTTGTGGAAATTTTTGAAAAAAACGGTGAAGAATACTTTCGCAATTTGGAACATGATTTACTTCTAAAATTTTCGCAATCGGATAATCTTGTAATCTCTCTCGGTGGCGGCACCATGGCCTATAAACGCAATTTAGACATACTGAAAAAAAACGGAACAATTGTATACTTGAAATCCTCCCCCGAAATGATTTACAAAAGGATTAAGAATAAAATAGACCGACCGATTTTTAGGGATTTGGTACTTGCGGAAAATTCCCGACCGAAAGATTTTATTAATCGCATAACAGAAATAATGAAAGAACGCGAACCATACTACATACAAGCGGATATCCATATTAACACCGATATTACAAGCATTGGAGTTACCGTAGATAAATTGGCTAAACTATTGCAAAGAGGCATTAATGAAAAAAATTAAAATTAATCTTCCGCAAAACGGATATGATGTTTTGGTTGGGGAAAATATTTTCCCTCAACTTTTGAAAAGGATTAATTTATTATCGTTAAACAAGAACATTTTTTTTGTGATCGATAAAAATGTTTTTGAATTGCACACACAACGCATAAACACTATCATTAAATCGTACAAGGGCAAGAGCACCCGGCTTATTATTGAAGTTAATGAAAAATTAAAATCCTTTAAAACAATGGAAGTTATTTACAAAGAACTTCTTGCAAACGATTACTCAAGAGACACTTTGCTTGTAGCAATTGGCGGAGGAATTATCGGAGATGTTTGCGGATTTGTGGCCGCAACTTTTTCACGTGGTATTCAATATATACAAATTCCTACAACTCTACTTGCCGCAGTAGACAGTTCTGTTGGAGGTAAAACCGGAATCAATTTTGCGGGGACAAAAAACATCATCGGAGCTTTTAAACAACCGGAATTGGTAATAATTGATATTAACTTTCTACAAACATTGCAACACGACGAACTTCTTTCGGGACTTGGCGAAATTGTAAAATACGGTTACCTCACAAATAAAAAATTTCATAATTACATCAAAAAAAATATTATTAAAATTTTTCAAAAAGAGAAAACCGTATTAAAAAGGATAATAAATGAATCGGTGCAATTTAAAGGCGATGTAGTGGTAAGCGACGAAAAAGAAAGCGGTAAGAGAAAAATGTTAAATCTCGGACACACTTTTGCACATGCTTTTGAAGTAGGAAGCAGATATAAACTTAAACATGGTCAGGCCGTAATAGTCGGTATTGCCTCTGCTCTTTACCTATCGAATAAGCTCGGATTTGTTTCTCAAACAAAATTGAATGATTTACTCGAGTTAATCCGACTATTTAAAGATGAGATTGTTATCGATAATCTTAATAAAAAATTGTTACTTACAACAATGCAACGGGATAAAAAGAACAAAGACGGAAAAATCAAATTTGTTCTGCTCAATGATATAGGTAATATTATTCTGGATGTTGAAGCAAAGAAGGAAGAGATTATTTTTGCAATTGAAAACGGAACAAAGATTTTTAAAAAATAATTTTTTTTCGAGAAATTGAATGGAAATGATAAGATACGCTATATTCTCCTTATATATACTGGCAGTTTCCTCTCTATATGCACAAACCCCGCGTGAAACAAGGGCGGTATGGATTGCAACAAATCATCGTCTGGATTGGCCACCCGCAACGTTAAATGAAGATGAGCAAAAAAACGAATTAAAAAACATCCTTAAAAAAATTGAACAAAAAAACTTAAACACAGTTTATTTTCAAGTACGAAGCAACGGAACAACAATGTACAAAAGTTCCTTTGAGCCTTTCAGTCCGTATATAACAAAAAATGCGAATGGTACCCCGGCATACGACCCACTTGAATTTGCAACAATAGAAGCACACAAACACGGGTTGGAAATTCATGCATGGATTAACACTTTTCGCATACTTAACGGAAACATTTCCGATATTAATAATCTCTCACTCCATCTGACACGGAAGCATCCCGAGTGGATATTAGAGACAAAAGATAAAACTTCGTTATGGATTAATCCGGGAATTCCCGAAGCAAGAGAATATCTTACGGAATTAATTTTCGAAATAGTGCAAAATTATGACGTGGACGGAATACAACTGGATTTTATTCGTTACCCGCAAACTCAATTTAACGATAACATTGCATTCAAAAAATATGGCAACGGAAAATCCCTTGAAGATTGGCGAAGAGAAAACATCACTCAATTTATTTCCGAACTTAAAAATCGAATTAAAGGTATAAATCCGCAAATAAAACTCGGTGTTACTCCTATAGGGATTTTCAAATCGATACGTGACGCACGGGGCATGGAAAGCTATTCAGCTGTATTCCAAAATACCAGAGAATGGCTTAAACAAGGATTAATTGACTACGCGGCCCCTCAAATTTATTGGGATACCAAAAGTAATCCCAAATTTGACGCGTTGGTAAAAAATTGGGTTAACAACTCTTACGGAAAAAATATTGTGATAGGAATTGCCGCATATAAACCGGAAGTTTATAAGGAGCTTGAACGCGAGATAAACACGGCTCGCAATTTGCATGCATCGGGCGTAGCTTTTTTCCGATATAAGAACATCGAGAACAAATATTTCCGTTCGTTCGAAAACAAAACTTTGCCTGCAAAGATGCCGTGGATAAAAGAAAAAAAAGGACAAACAAGATTAAACCTTATTGCTACATACTCCAATCATAAAATAAACTTGCTTCTCAAATCGGATAAGCAACAACTGACAGAAGACGGTTATTTTGCCATTTACGAACAAAACTCCTACTTGGATACTGCCAATGCAAAATTATTAAAAGTAATTCCCAACTATATAGACAAAATAAATTTCAGAATACCACATGCAAATAAAATTTGTCATTATTATTATGCCACAGAGTTAGATAAATTATGGAATGAAACAAGTTTTAAAAGTAATATTGCAAAAGTAGTAATACCGGAATTGGCGGAAATATGCAACACAATAAAGCCCATTGCTAACCCTCTTATTTTTCAAGAGGATAACACAAGCAAACTGATATTATTCAGTAACTGTAAAGATAAAATTGTAATAGCAAATAAAGAGAATAATCATCTTTTGTTTTTTGATATTCTACCCGGATACAATTACATTGAATCTGCAAAAAACTTATCGCAAGAGGAAGGTTTAACTCTGAAATTCCTTAATTCCAAACGTATGGTAAAATTAAGAACAAATCATCTCAAATAATTTTTTAAATACTTTCCCGTTATTGATATCGGATTAGCGGCAATCTCTTCAGGGGTTCCAACTGCGACAATTTCACCCCCTTTATCACCCGCTTCGGGCCCTAAGTCGATAATATAATCCGCACATTTTATTACATCCAAATTATGCTCAATAATTATAACCGAATTATTCTTTTCCAATAACAGATAAAAACTTTCAAGTAATTTGTTAATGTCGTTAAAATGTAAGCCGGTTGTAGGTTCGTCAAAAATAAAAAGGGTATGCCTTTTTTCCTTCTGTGTTGATAGGTGCTGAGCAAGTTTAATTCGTTGAGCCTCACCTCCGGAAAGAGTGTTGGACGGTTGTCCCAGCTTAATATATCCGAGTCCGACTTGTTGAAGTACCGTTAAATATTTTAAAATTTTAGGTTGATCATCAAAATACTCAATCGCCTCATCAACAGTCATATCAAGCACATCAACAATGTTTTTGCCTCTGTATGTAATTTCCCGCACTTCTTTTTTAAAACGTGTTCCTTTACAATCCTCGCATTCAAGATAAAGGTCTGCTAAAAATTGCATCTCTATCTTAACAAAGCCTTCACCTTGACACGTTTCACATCTTCCCCCCGGAATGTTGAATGAAAAATATCCGGGTTTATATGCGCGGGCTTTGGCTTGAGGAGTAGAGGCAAACAACTCTCGAATATGTTCAAACCCCTTAACATAACTAATCGGATTTGAGCGAGGTGATTTTCCGATAGGAGCTTGATCAACAATTTCAATTTCCTGAATATTTAATAGTCCTTTAATTTCTTTAACTGCTCCGACTCTTTTAGGATTTCCTCCGAAGTGTTTTACTATTCCGCCGTAAAGAATATCGTGCACAAGTGTACTTTTACCCGAACCGCTTACTCCGGTAACAACCACAAATTTATTTAAAGGAAATTCAACATCAATATTTTTAAGATTATGTTCACTTGCTCCAATAATTTTTATTGTTTTTGTTTCGGCGATGTTTCGCTTTTTAGGCAAAGGGATTGATTTAGCCCCGGATAAATATTTCCCCGTTAACGATTTCTTATTCTGCAATAAAGCACGATATGATGCAACATCAATTATTTGCCCACCCGACATTCCGGCTCCGGGCCCCATATCAATTATCAAATCTGCTTCCCTCATCATCTCCGCATCGTGTTCAACCACCAAAACCGTATTACCCAAATCCCTTAAAGATTTTAATATTTTGATTAATCTTAAATTATCTCTCGGGTGTAATCCTATGCTGGGTTCGTCCAGCACATAAAGCGTACCCATTAAAGCCGAGCCGAGTGAAGTAGCAAGGTTTATTCTTTGCATTTCGCCTCCGGAAAGAGTGCTACTTAATCTCTCTAAAGTTAAATAACCCAGCCCTACCTCGTTTAAAAACAGAAGTCGTTTTCTTATTTCCGATAAAACCCGCTCCCCTACCGCCTTTTCGTAATCGGAAAGTTGTAACGACTTAAAAAAAACACTCGACTTTTCTATGGGCATTTGTATAATATCGAAAATGGAAAGTCCGGATATTTTAACTTGCAGAGCTTCACGCCTTATTCTGGACCCTTTACATGCACTACACTTTGTATATCCCCTATAGCGACTAAGCAAAACGCGTATATGCATTTTATAAGTTTTCTTTTCCAACTTTTCAAAAAATTTATTTATTCCGGCAAATCCTTTAAAACCTTTAAACAACATATCTTTTTGGAGAGGTGTAAGTTCCTCGTAAGGAACATTTAAAGGCAAATTAACATCCTTTGCAACACGTGCCAAATCACGAAGATATTTGCTGTACTTAACTGTACGCCAAGGAGCAATTGCCCCTTCAAGCAAAGAGAGTTTCGGGTTCGGGACAATTAAATCTTCTTCGTATCCGATTGTTTTACCAAACCCCTGGCAAACGGGACATGCTCCGAAAGGGTTATTAAATGAAAAAAATCTCGGTTCCGGCTCTTCGTATTTTATTCCGCAACATTCATAAAACCGCGTAAAATGTTTAACTGTAAAACTATCGGCAGCAATAACGGACAATCTCCCTTCCCCTTCCTTGAATGTTGTTTCTATGGAATCGGCAAGGAGCTCTCGCATTTTTTCTT
>CAZTYP010000024.1:0-12530 GCA_964617555.1 uncultured Melioribacteraceae bacterium
TTATTTTGAGCTGAAGAAAGCAATTTTTAATTCCAATGTGCAACTTGTTGATACGGCAAATATTCTAAATTCCGATAATTTAATTTATCTACGTGAGGAGGATAAAGCCGTAGCAGTCGGGAATGTTAGTGTGTCAAATAATGAATCGGTAATTTATTGTGATAGTCTTGTTTATTTACGGAATAAAAATGAGGCATTTGCATATAGAAACGTGAAAATCGAAAACCCTAAACAATTGTTAACTATAATAGGAGATACTCTTGTTAATAAAGGGAAAGAGGAGTACACTCGTATAATCGGCAAGCCTCTACTGACAAAGATTGATTCATCAAATAATGATAATGGAACAGATACGCTTTTTATACGGGCAAATATGTTTGAATCGGTTAAAGATTCTTTGCATAAATTAATTGCTACTGATTCGGTAAAAATAATAAAAGGAAGTCTTTCTTCCATTAACACATCCTCAATTTTGTATAAAGATGAAAACATGCTTGTTATCAATAAAAGAGAAGAAGATAAAAATTCACCGGTATTGTGGTTCGAAAATTCTCAATTGGTAGGTGATTCCATCACAATATTTTTTACGGATAAAAAGTTAGACTCAATTGAAGTGAGAAAAAATGCAATAATAATTTCTCGGAATAAAACTTACGATAAACGATTTGATCAAATCTCGGGTGATAAAATAAATTTATATTTTCAAAAGGGTAAATTGCAAACTACAATTGTTAAGGGTAATGTATTAAGTATTTATTATTTGTATGAAGACGAAAAACCTAACGGGCTCATGAAGTCCAGTGCCGGTAAGGTGAAAATGTTATTTAAAGATAATTCGGTAATAAACGTAAGTATGTATCAATCGGTGCAAAGTGAATATCATCCTGAGAACTTGGTAAACGGGAATGAATTGGAATTTACTTTGCCGGATTTTGTACTTTATAAAAACAAACCGAAAAAAAAGAATATGATTGAAAGGAAATAATTTATGTCTGAAAAATTAGTGCTTCGAAGTGAAGAATTGGTAAAGATATACAAGAAAAGAACCGTTGTGGATAAAGTTTCCATTGGTGTTGAACAAGGAGAGGTCGTAGGATTATTAGGCCCCAACGGAGCCGGTAAGACAACAACTTTCTATATGATTGTAGGGATGATAAAACCGAACAGCGGAAAAGTTTTCTTGAATGATGTTGAAATATCCGGCGAACCAATGTATAAAAGGGCAAAAATGGGTATAGGTTATCTTCCCCAGGAGGCATCGGTATTTAGACGATTGACCGTTGAAGAAAATATTCTTGCAATTTTGCAATTACGAAAAATGAGTAATGCCGAACGAAAAGAAAAAACGGAATCCCTCTTGGAGGAATTAAACATTACTCACATTCGAAAGAGCAAGGGATTTCAATTAAGCGGAGGGGAACGGAGAAGAACGGAAATTGCGAGAGCATTAGCCAATGATCCGAAATTTATTTTGCTTGATGAACCTTTTGCCGGTGTTGATCCTATTGCGGTTGAAGATATTATGAGCATTGTTGCTAATCTTAAGCATAAAGGAATCGGTATTTTAATTACCGACCATAATGTGCACGAAACCCTTGGTATTGTTGACCGCGGTTATATTTTGATTAATGGTAAACTTTTCAGAGAAGGGACTGCAAATGTATTGGCAAACGACGAAGAAGTTCGCAAACTTTATCTTGGTGAAAAATTTAAATTGGAAAGATATTAGGTGCAAAATTTTAATGTGGGGTGGACGCAGAGCGTCCACTGAAATTTAAGCTATCTATCTGTTTTGCTTTTGAATTTTTGCCCATGAATCCCGCAGAGTAACTGTTCTGTTAAAAACAAGCTTTTCTTCCGAGGTATATTTTGTATCAACGCAAAAGTATCCTAAGCGTTCAAACTGAAATCGTTCACCGGGTTTCGCTGTTTGTAGCGAGGGTTCCAGTTTACAGCCGGTAAGTATTTCCAATGAGTTTGGATTAAGATGCTCCAAGAAATTTACATCTTTATCTTCATCCGGAGCCGGATGATTGAATAATCTATCATAAAGACGTACTTCAGCCTCTATTGCATATTTTGTAGAAACCCAATGGATTGTCCCTTTTACTTTTTTAGTACTTTTGCCTGAGCCGCTTTTAGTATCGGGGTCGTATGTGCAATGCAGTTCTGTAATATTTCCGTTTTTATCTTTTATTACTTCTTCGCATTTAATAATATAAGCGTATCGTAAACGGACTTCCTTTCCGGGGGAGAGGCGGAAGAATTTTTTATGTGGGATTTCTTGAAAATCCGTTGCTTCAATAAATAATTCCGCTGTAAAAGGCAGTTTACGTTTGCCGGCTGATTCATCTTCTGGGTTATTTATTGCATCAAGGTCTTCCACTTTATTTTCAGGATAATTTGTTATTACTATTTTTAAAGGATTTAACACCGCCATAACACGGTTAGCTCGTTTATTCAGATCGTTACGAATACTGTATTCAAGTTGGGAAATATCTATTATGTTATTTCGTTTTGCAACTCCTACACGGTCAGAAAAATCTCTAATGGATTCAGGAGTATAACCTCTGCGGCGTAATCCGGAAATTGTAGGCATACGAGGGTCGTCCCAGCCGTCAACGTGCCCCTCTTCTACAAGTTGCAAAAGTTTCCTTTTACTCATTATAGTGTAGCTTAAATTAAGTCGTGCAAATTCTATCTGCCGCGGTTGATGTATTTCCAATTCTTCCAAAAACCAATTATAAAGCGGCCTATGGTTCTCAAACTCCAATGTACAAATGGAATGAGAAATCCCTTCAATTGAATCGGACTGCCCGTGTGCCCAGTCGTACATTGGATAAATGCACCATTTATTTCCGGTGCGATGATGTTCGGCATGACGAATGCGGTACATTATTGGGTCGCGTAAATTCATATTAGGTGAAGTCATATCAATTTTTGCACGCAAAACATGTTCGCCGTCATTAAACTCACCATTTTTCATTCGGTTAAATAAATCAAGATTTTCTTCTATAGTACGGTCCCTGTATTTCGATTCGATACCGGGTTTTGTAGGTACACCCCGTTCCTCTTTTATTTGTTCGTAACTGGAAGAATCAACGTATGCTTTCCCTTTTTTTATTAATTTAATTGCATATTCATAAAGTGTATCGAAATAATCGGAAGCAAAGAAAAGGCGGTCTTCCCAATCGAAACCAAGCCATTTTACATCTTCCATAATCGATTCAACATATTCAACATCTTCCTTTGTGGGGTTGGTATCGTCGAACCTAAGATTTGTTTTACCGCCGTATTCCTGTGCCAAACCAAAATTGAGGCAAATAGATTTTGCATGCCCGATGTGCAAATATCCGTTAGGCTCCGGTGGGAAACGCGTATGGACGGAAGTATATTTTCCGTTTTTTAAGTCTTCATCTATAATTTCTTTAATAAAATTCGATGATGTTTTGTTTTCGTTGTTATCGGTCATTTTATTTCTCTGTTTAATTCACTTTTTTTTTTGAAACAAATATAAGAATTAATCCCAAAATTGTTGTTGCCGTAAATGTTAAGGCAACATACATATCGGCTTTAAAGCCGCAAGATGCCTCGCCAAGTACACCGTTTACCGGTTGCAGAAAACTTTTACCGCAAAACAATTTTCCGGCAAAATCGGAAAAAGTTGTATTGAAACGGTTAACAATCAGCACTACCGAAGAAATCAGTACAATTGTAATGCCTAATTTTCTTATGTTCATATCGTATTAATTTTGTTCGTTTAATTTTTGTTTGATTGCAGGAATAATTTCCAATGCTTTTTTTATTCTTGCAATCACTTCGTCCTTTCCTAAAATATAAAGTAAATCGTAAACGCCGGGGCCGATGCCAACGCCTGATGTTGCTAAACGTACCGGATGAATAATACGTCCCACACCGCATCCGGCTTCTTCGGCAACAGCTTTCAATGCTGTTTCGTAATCTTCTTTTTTAGGATTATTTAATGCGGAAAGTTTCACAATATATTTTTTTAATAATTCTTCAGAGTCATCTTTCCAGCGTTTTTTTATTACGGTTTCGTCAAAAGTTGCGGGCGATTCAAAAAAGTAGGGAGAATTTTCCACAAACTCACGAACAAAAGATACACGTTCAATCATTGCATTGATAATTAATCGTAAATAATCATCTGACAATTTTAAATTTTTGTATTTGGATTTTGCAATCTCTTCCTTTAACATTGCAAGTATTTCGTTTCGATCTTTTTTTCTGAGATGTTCGGCATTTAACCAATTAAGTTTATCAACGTTGAAAATTGCACCGGCTTTATGTACTCTTTCCAGTGAGAATTTTTCAATTAGGTCTTCCAAACTAAAAAATTCTTCATTATCACTTGTGCTCCAACCAAGCAGGGCAACAAAATTTAATAACGCTTCTTTCAAATACCCTTTTGCACGGTAATCCTCAACGGCAACATCCCCTTGTCGTTTACTTAACTTGGACCTATCGGGGTTAAGTAATAAAGGGAGATGAGCAAATTGGGGTAGTTGCCAGCCCAATGCATTATAAAGCAGAACATGTTTTGGTGTGGAAGAAAGCCATTCTTCACCACGGATTACGTGAGTAATGCCCATTAAGTAATCGTCAACCACATTGGCCATATGATAAGTGGGGAACCCGTCGGTTTTAATTAATATTTGATCGTCAATAACTTCGCGGGAAAATTCAACTCTCTCGCGTACTATATCGTTTATCACCACGTTTTCACCGGCTTTAACATTCAAACGGATAACATAAGGTTTTTTTTCAGCTAAATTCTTTTCAATTTCTTCCTGAGATAAATGCAAGCAATGTTTGTCATATTTGGCTTGCGGAAGTTTTGCTTTCTGTTGTTCCTCCCTAAGAGCTTTTAAACGTTCCGGAGTACAAAAACAACGGTATGCATCGCCTTGTTCAATTAATCGGTTGGCATATTTTTTATAAATTTCCAATCGTTCAGACTGAAAATACGGTCCGACTTCTCCTTCTTTCTTTGGGCCTTCATCATATTCAAGCCCCACCCAAGTAAGTGTTTCCAGAAGGTTTTCAACGGCTCCTTCAACAAATCTGTTCCGGTCAGTATCTTCAATTCGGAGTATAAATTTTCCGCCGTTTTTCTTTGCAAAAAGATAATTGTATAATGCTGTTCTTAAGCCCCCGACGTGTAAATAGCCGGTTGGACTTGGGGCAAAGCGTACTCTTATTTTTTTATCGTTCATATTCACTCAATAGTTTTTGTTAAGTTTTATTTATTAAAAATCGAACTACAAAGTTAGTAAAATGAATTTCAAAAAACGAACATTAATAGTTTTGAGTGATGGGAATATTGGGAAGAAAAAACGGAGAAAAATTTTCTCCGTTTTTTTATTTAATTTATTTCATTGCATTCAAGTAATACTTTACTTTTTCGATGAACTCTTTGCTGTCAATCGGTTTGGGGATGTAATCGGTTGCTCCGGCATCAAGACATTTTTCTCTATCGCCTTTCATTGCAAAAGCAGTTAAAGCAATAATCGGAGTTTCCTGATAATTAGATAATTCCCGTATATGACCGATTGCCTCAAAGCCATTCATAACCGGCATTTGCATATCCATTAATATTAAATCGAACTTCTCTTTTTTTGCATTTTCAAGTGCCTGCTCACCGTTATCAACCACAACAACATTTTCGTAACCGTTCTTTTTTAAAAGCCGTGTAACGATAATTTGCGAATGTTTGTAATCTTCCGCAAAAAGTATTTTTATTTCATCATCCGGTTTTTTAATTACCTCTTCAACAGGGGTTGGTTCTTCGTAACGATTAAGCATAGCACTTATTGTGTCGGAAAGATTTTCGATGTTTACACTTTTTTTACTTAATAAATCCTCGAATAAACCGTCGATGCTTTTTAAATCTTCTTCAAAGTTTTCTTTTCCCGTATATATAATAATAGGAAGTTTGGCAAATTTAGGGTCGGATTTAATCAGTTTAATTAATTCAAATCCGTTCGGATGAGGCATATCAAGGTCAATGATGGCAAGGTCAATTTGCATATCTTTAATTCTTTCCATCACGTTTGCCGATACGTTTTCCGCAACGGCAATAAAGCCGGCGGTTTCTATTGCTTGTTTAATTAAATTAAGCGTAGGAACATCATCATCAACACAAAGTATATTGGAATTTTTACGAAGTTTATAACTTGTTAACACTTCAACCAAATAGTTATAGTTTATCGGTTTAACAAAATATTCTACTGCTCCCATTAAATAAGCCTTTTGTTCGTCCGGCTCAACCGAGCAAACAATTACCGGAACATTTTTTGCATTTTCATGCTCTCTTATTTTCTTTAGTAGTTCAAGTCCGTTAACAGAAGGGATTTCTATATCTAAAATCACCGCAAGAAATTTTTCCTTTTCAATTTGAGCAAGAGTTTGTTCCGCAGTATTGACAATGGTTGGAGTATACCCCCACTTATTCAGATAATTACTGAGCAATTTTGAGGTAGCGTAATCATCTTCAATTACAAGAATATTATTCTTTTCTTTGGTCGGTTTAGGCAGTTTCGAAAAATCAATGCTTTTCGGAACGTTGTGCAAATCTGCTTTAACCGTAAAGTTGATGGTTATGCCGTCGCTGGAATTTTTTTGTACATTTACTTCTCCGTTTAAGAAGGAGATATATCTGTGTGCCAGTGTTAAACTTAACCCGGTTAACCCTTCTTTTACATCTAATTTTTTTGTAACAACAAACGGAGCAAAAATATTTTTAAGCAAGTCGTCTTGAAAATTGGAATTACTATTTTGTACAATAAATTGGAGTTTATCGTTCGAAAGCGAATTTATTTTAATTAACACTGTTCTATTGTTAGAAGAGAGGGCGGCAAAAGTAATAAGCGAAGTTAATACATATTTAACGTGAATATCATCAATGTTAACCTCTTGCGGAATCCCCGAGTCAATTTGAAAATCTATATTTAAAGTTTCGTCATATCTACTTTTTACGCTTTCAATTACTTGTTCTACAAGAGTTGTAAGATTGATGTTTTTAGAATTGCTTTGTTCTTCTTCCTCAAGCTTTGCAATGTCGTTGGCATCTTTAAGGTTTGTAACAAGCCGTTGAGCGTTCTTTTTTATTGTTTGTACATATTCGGTTTGCGAAACGGATAAATTATCTTCCGCCAATATTGAAGTTGCACCAAGAATTGAATTTGCAAGTGTTCGCAATTCATTTGTAACTTCCAATATTACACTGCCAAACGGTTTTTCGTCTACTTTTGCCGATTTACCTGAAGCGGTGTCCCACAAAGTTAGTAGTGTTGAAATATATTTTGAAATACTTTTCAGTGTTTCTGATTCCATTTGTGTAAAAGGGGTTTTCTTTGCAACTTTTAAAAAACCGCGTTTACCAAGTTGAATATCAAAAGCGGCACAAGTTTCATAAATTACAAATTCGGAGATTTGCAGGTCGCAATTGGGGTCGTGATGTATTGCAAATTCATTAACATCGGTTAATAATTTACAATGAGAGCAAGTAAATTCCGAACCATGCAAATAATTTTTTCTGGCGTTCGAGGATTTTCCGATAACTTTGAATCCCTTTGAGTCTAATATTTCGAAGAGGACCAAAGCCTGAAAATCAAATTCGTTGATGATATAATTGCAAAGAATATCTGGGAAATCGGCATTGCCGGCACTTGCGGAAGACAAAAGGTCATTAAACAAATTTAATGTTTCAATTTTAGAATTAGTTGCCATTTATTTTTACTCTTATTTTTGTAGTTAATGTATTATTTAAACTTAATTATTTATTATACAAAGTAAAAGTAATAGATGTTACTTTTGTAATTTAAATCTTATTCTCAGAACATTATCGGTAAACGAAGAAGAAACAATCTTAACTTTACCTATCTCGGAAGTGTTTTTTACATGAACTCCTGAGCATGGGCATGAATCAAAATCTCCTATATTTACTATGCGGATGATATTTTCATGGTTTTGCGGAAGTCTGTCTAAATTAACTCTTTTATTTGCTTCTTCAATGTTTAACAGTTCTTCCGTTACATCCAAATTCATCTCTATAACATTATTTATTTTATCTTCCAATTTACAAAGTTCATTTTCCGTCAAATTTCTGTTGAAGTGATAATCACATTTAGATTTTCTTCGTTCAATATGATTGGAAAACGAACGCTCCGTTCCGAAAATTCTAATCATTGTTTGATTAAGAATGTGTTCGGCAGTATGCATCGGAGGATAATATTCTTTGGGATTAGACGGCATTCATTTCCTTAGTTATTATAAAATTTTATAATGTTGCTTAAGTGCTTTTTCGGAATAAACAATTCGGTTGCTCCCATAGAATATGGTGCAATTTCGTATTTATTATAATAAAAAATCATTCCCGAATCCGTTATCGCAAAATTGTTATTAAGGTAGAACTTATTCTCTTCAAACCAATATCCCGCTTCATTAAGCGGTTTGGTCGGGTTGAGATTTTTTATCTTACAAAAAACGGTTCTTCCTATATTATTAAGTTTATCCGAAATTTTATTATCAACAATATCATTTAGTTCTATAATCTTTCCGTTATCCAAATCAAAATTAAAGTAGAATAGATTTGAATTAGGATGAGCACCACCAGTAAAAACAATCTCTTCCGATTTAAGAGTAAGAATGTTTTTATATATACCGGTTAAGGTTATTTTCCCTTTAATAAACCAACCTGTATGATAATCCGGAAAATCTTTTTGAATTTGAATGTATTGAGCAAAAAGGGAATCGGCGATGGTATCTAATGTTTGCAACGAAGCCGAAGAATTTTCGTCGGAAAAATTTATAATTGTATTTATTTTATTGCGGATAAATTGATTAACGGAATCGAAAACGATTCCGGTATCGGTTATTTGCGGATATTCTATTCGAATTTCGGCACAGTCTTTTAGGTTGCCGCAATCACCAAGAGTTTTTCTGTAAATTTTTTCACTATACTTTATATCGGAGTTTTCTAAAAAGGGAATTTTTTTTATTTTTTCCTTATCGGCATAGGGTGTTTTATCCTTATTATTGCAACTGCAGAACAAAGATAAAAAAAGCAGAACAGGTAATATTTTTTTTGGATTAAAATTCATCATTAATTTCTCCCATTCTTGTTGCAATTCTATATGCACGTTCTCTGTATATAGATGCTTGTCCGTTTTCTCCTTGTTTTTCGTAAAACAAAGAAAGTTCAAATAATGCATCGTAATAATTAGGTGCAAGATTTAAAGCATTATGATAAAACTCTTCGGCGCGGTTAGTCAGATTTAATCTGTCGTAAATTAATCCTGCTAAAAAATTAAGTTCGGCATGTGCTGAGTGGATAAAAACCAACTTTTCAACAAGAATTCTTGCTTCGGCAAAATCTTTTTTCTTAATCAATTGATTAATAAGTTTTATTTGATCTTCGATGTGTTTCATCATTAAGCCGATTTTTTTAATTCTTCCATAGTGAATAGGGGTAATAGGGTTAAATTTGCTTTTTTTAAATTTTCAAATGCTTTATCTTCTCTTACAATTACACACATTACACTTGTAACAATAGCACCGAGTTTTCTAAGTTCTTCAACACTTTCTATTATTTGTCCGCCTGTTGTAACCACATCTTCAACAACGCAGACCTTTTTGCCCGCAAAATCAGTTCCTTCGGCTAATTTTCTGGTACCGTATTCTTTTGCTTTTTTTCTAACAAAAATTGAGGGGAGACCGGTTTGCAAAGAGATTGCTGAGGAAAGAGGAATACCTCCCATTTCCAAACCCGCAAGAATTTCAGTGTTTTCGGGAATTAATTTCTGCATATGTTCGGCAATAGGAGCAAGTAATTCAGGTAAAGATTCAAATTTATATTTATCAAAATATTCATTGGAAATTTTACCCGAGCGTAATAAAAATTTTCCGGTAATATGTGCCGTGTTGTAAATTTTTTTACCTAATTCTGTTCGTTCCATTTTTCCTCTTCAATAAAAAATAATTAATTCAATTTGCAAAAATACAAAATATTCACTTAACTTTGCCTTTCAATATTTAAAAATATAGTATCAAAAAAAATAGATATAGGGATTTATTTAGTCTTTCTGTTTTAATAAACGAATAATTAAATGCCTAACAGTTAATATCGTGTTTTTTATCTTTGTATTTTTGATACTTCCATAATATTAAAAAGTGAGCGAAATATGTCAGAGAATTTAGTGATAGTGGAATCACCTGCAAAAGCAAAGACAATAGAAAGTTTTCTGGGAGAGGGATTTCTTGTAACCTCCAGTTACGGACACATACGGGATTTGGACAAAAAAAATTACGGAATTGATATTGAAAATAAATTTACTCCGCACTATATAATTCCAGATGACAAAAAGAAAGTTGTTGCAGAGTTGAAAAAGCTTGTAAAAAAAGCCGATACCGTTTGGCTTGCAACAGACGAAGACCGCGAAGGAGAAGCAATTTCGTGGCATTTGAAAGAAGCATTAAAATTAAACGATAACGGCATTAAAAGAATTGTGTTTAACGAAATTACAAAAAAAGCAATTTTAAATGCTGTTAATAATCCCAGAGAGATTGATATAAATTTGGTAAATGCTCAACAAGCTCGCAGAATACTTGACAGACTCGTTGGATTTGAACTTTCGCCGGTGTTATGGCGCAAAGTTAAGCCCTCTCTTTCTGCGGGGCGTGTACAATCGGTGGCTGTTCGTCTTATTGTAGAACGTGAAAGAGAAATTGAAAATTTTGGTGTTGAAAGTTTTTTTAAAGTTATTGCCGATTTTATTGTTGAGGATAAAGAAGGGAAAAATTGGAAGTTGAAAGCGGAACTTCCAAAAAGATTTAAAACAGAAGAAGAAGCCGCCCAATTCCTTCTGCTTTGTCAAAAAGCTGAATTTACAATTGAATCTTTGGAGAAAAAAGCCGTAACAAAATCTCCATCCGCTCCTTTTACTACATCAACATTGCAACAAGAGGCAAGTCGTAAACTCGGATTTTCAGTATCCAAAACAATGATGGTTGCACAACGCCTTTATGAAGCTGGAAAAATTTCTTATATGAGAACCGATTCCGTCAACCTATCTGACGAAGCCCTGGCAAATGCAAAAAATGTTATCGAAAAAGATTTCGGAAATCGTTATTCAACCACAAGACGCTATAAAACAAAATCTTCCACTGCACAAGAAGCACACGAAGCCATACGTCCTTCTTATTTCAATAAACCTACGGTTAGCGGTACACAAGATGAGAAAGCTTTGTATGAGCTTATCTGGAAGCGTGCCATTGCTTCTCAGATGAGTGATGCACAAATTGAAAGAACAATAGTAAAAATTGCACTAAATAACAGTCCCGAACGTTTTACTGCAAAAGGGGAAGTAATAAAATTCGACGGCTTTTTAAAAGTATATCTCGAATCTAAAGAAGAAGGGGAGAACTCTGCCGAGGAAACAACATCATCATTTTTACCTCCGCTTTACGAAGGAGAAAAACTCGAATACGAAAGGATAATGGCAACCGAAAGGTTTACACGTCCTCCGGCACGTTATACCGAGGCAAGTCTTGTAAAAAAACTTGAAGAACTTGGTATCGGACGCCCTTCTACATACGCTCCTACAATCAGCACAATTCAAAAAAGAGGATATGTAAACAGAGATGAAAGAGAGGGAGAGAAAAGAGAATTTACTGCTTTGACTTTAAATCTGGGTGGAAAGATCACTACGGAAAAACGAAGCGAAATAACCGGAACCGATAAGGGGAAACTTTTCCCTACGGATATTGCAATGCTTGTAAATGACTTTTTATTGAAAAATTTTCCCAATATAATGGATTATAAGTTTACTGCTCATGTTGAGGGAGAACTCGACGAAATTGCCTCCGGTAAATTGGAATGGACAAAGATGTTGGAAGAATTTTATTTCCCTTTTCACGAAAAGGTTGAACACACAACCGAAAATGCCGAGCGTGTTTCCGGTGAACGAATTTTAGGCAAAGATCCAGCTACCGGATTTCAAGTTTCGGTACGTATGGCAAAATTCGGCCCCGTGGCACAACTTACCGATTTGGATAATCCTGAAGCCAAACCGACCTATGCCGGTTTAAGACCAACGCAAAAAATGAGTCATATTACACTGCAAGAAGCTCTCGATTTATTTAAATTACCTAGAACAATCGGGGAGTTTGAAGGGAAAGAAATAGTTGCTGCAATAGGTCGTTTCGGACCGTATTTACGCCACGATTCAAATTTCTTTTCGCTTAATAAAAATTACGATCCCTACACCATTAAATTGAACGAAGCGATTGAAGTAATAAAAGCAAAGCGTCAAAAAGATATTGACAATACACTGAGAACATTCGAAGAAGATTCTAATTATAAAATTGTTATCGGGCGTTGGAGAAGACCATATTTACGTGCCGGTAAAAAAAATATTCCTTTGGATAAAGATGTAAAAGTTGATGAATTGACTTTTGAACAAGTAAAGGAGATGGCGGAAAATTATAAAACAAAATCTAAAAAGAAAAAA
>CAZTYP010000025.1:0-16990 GCA_964617555.1 uncultured Melioribacteraceae bacterium
AGAACAAAGGAACTTGAAGAAAATGTTTCAAAATTTTACAAAGAAATTATCGGAAATTCGGAAGCAACGCTTAATTTAAAAAACAAAATATCTCTATTTGCCGATAATGATAATACCGTACTGATATTGGGCGAAAGCGGTGTTGGCAAGGAACTGGTTGCTCGCCAAATACATCAGCAAAGCGGCAGAATAAAGAAACCTTTTATTGCAGTTAATTGTGCCGCATTACCAAAGGATTTATTGGAAAGCGAATTATTCGGACATGAAAGAGGGGCTTTTACCGGAGCGGTAAAAAAGAAATTGGGTAAATTTGAACTGGCACAAGACGGAACAATTTTTCTTGATGAAATTGCGGAACTGGATTTGAAAGCACAGGTAAAATTACTGCGTGTACTTCAAGAAAAAGAATTTGACAGAGTTGGCGGTTCCAAGCCCATTCAATTCCATGCCCGTATTATTGCAGCCACCAACAAAGAATTATTTAAAGCCGTAAACGACGGAACTTTTAGAGAAGACCTTTATTATCGCCTTTTTGTTCTGCCTATTGAAGTACCCCCTTTACGCAACAGAAAAACTGATATTCCGATTTTACTTAGCCATTTCGGTAAAATTGCAAGTATTGAATCCAAATTGCCCTTTGTTTCATTTTCCGAAAAAGCAATTAAAATTTGTATGGAATATAATTGGCCCGGTAATATTCGTGAACTTCAAAACTTTGTTACACGCTCAATAATTCTTGCAAACGGTAAAGAGATTTCCGAAAAAATTGTCTCAGCCCAATTAAATATAGATACACGTTTCATTGCAGATTTTCAGTATGTAGATAAAATTCCACAAACTTGGAAAGAATTGGATTATTTACGTAAAATTGCCGCCGATACGGCAAGCAGAAAAGTGGAAAAATTATTTATCGATAATCTTATGAAAATGTATAACCATAACGTTTCAAAGGCAGCGGAAAAAATAGGAATTAACCGAATTACACTTCATAAAATGATCAAAAAATCCGGATATAAACGTTATAACAAATAAAAAACAATTTTATTTTAATTCCCGATTAACGAATTTAAATACTTATCAAAACCTTTAATAAAATACTTTTTAAGCGCTTTGTTTGCGGCAAATTTTGCACGTTGATAAACGGCAGATTCCGAAATTCCCCCTTCCCTTCCTTTTTTTTCAAAATTAAAAATTATCTCATCGTTATAATTTTTCATTTCAATATTCATAAACCAATTGTAAAAAACCTCCTTTCTGCCCAGGTCAACATTTTCATAATAAAGAGTGGATGTTACAATAAAATCGCCGTTATTTCCTACTTTAAAACCCTTTGACGTAATAAGCGAAGTAAGTTCGTTCTTTACATCACCTTTACTGCTGTCAACAATTGTAAATTTTATTTGCGAAGCAACCTCACCCTTTTGACGATAAATTGATTCGTAAGTAGCGAGTTTATCTTCATAATCCGGATTATGAGGAGCAATAATTGCAAGTTGTTTCATAAGTTCAACGTTTTCATTCATCAACCGAGATGCTCTGTTTAGCAGTGCATATTTTTTAATTTTGGAATCGACCGTTTTAGCTTTTTCCGCCAATGCTAAAATTACCGAATGATTATCCTGAACCTTTTCATCATAAATATATCCGGTTTCTCTTCTGTCTATATAAGCAACAACAAAATAATTGCCCAATTCGTCAGTACCGCTCTTTCCGAATTTAACATTTAATAATTTTTGATCGGATTGTACATTGGTTCTTTTTTGAGTTTCCGACTCATATTTTAAAGAAGAAGATTCGTCGTCGGAAAATTCCGTATAATGCTCATTTAAAGTTTGATTAACATTAATACGCGATTCAAAAATAAGGGAAAGTTTGGCCATTGCATTTTTTTCCGCCTCACGCCTGGTATCCCCTTGTCCGATGGCAGCAAGGTATTTTGCCGAAGGATAGTATTTTTCCAAGTTTTGATAAACATCATCGGAAGTTTGTGCCGAACACCCTATAAAAGAAATGACAATAAAAAATATACTAATCTTAATGTAATCCATTTTGAACCTTTAATTTGTTTTCTAAAAAATAATACATTATTTTTTATAATCAAATTACATCTGCAATAATATGAAAAACGCAAACAAAATATGAGGCACGAAATGAAAAAAATAATCCCATTATTTACTATTACACTCCTTTTATTATTATTGGCTGCTTGCGGACCTTCCAGAACGGTTCAACGCACTTCTGTTGATACAACGGTAGATCTTAGCGGTAGATGGAATGATACGGATTCCAGATTAACGGCGAAAAAAATGATTAACGGTTTGTTGGATAGTCGTTGGATTACTAATTTCAAAAAAGAATATAATAGAAAACCCGTAGTAATTGTAGGCACAATTCGCAATAATTCTTCCGAACACATTCAAACAAAAGTTTTTTCAAAAGATATTGAACGCGAACTAATCAATAGCGGCGAAGTAAAATTTGTTGCCACCGCAGAAGAACGTGCGGAAATACGCGGCGAGCGAAGTGACCAACAACAGTATTCATCAATGGAAACAGCAAAAAGATTGGCAAACGAAACCGGTGCCGATTTTATGTTAAAAGGCGTTATCAGTACTCAAAACGATTCTTTTGACGGGCAAGCCGTTAAATATTATCAAGTTGATTTGGAGTTGATTAATTTGGAAACAAACGAAAAAGTTTGGATGGATTCAAAAAAGATCAAAAAAATTGTTGAACAATCCGGCTATAAATTTTAGTTTAATTTTTTGGGGAACGGTTTTCCTCAATGTTTTATGATGAAAAAATACAAACATCATATTGCCGCAATTATTTTAACTTTATTGCCATTCGGTTGTTCCAGTTTAATGACCTCTTTGCAACAATACAAAATTGTAGATCAACTTGTTGAAAATGAAAAATTTGAGGATGCCGCACAAACATTTCAACAATCCAAAGAGGAATTTTTTGATACAAAAGACAGAGTGCTTTATTGGATTGACCTCGGATTGCTTCAACATTACGCACGTATGGATTCTCAGGCAATAATTAATTTACAGGCAGCCGATTTTGCCATAGAGGAACTTTACACCCAAAGCATTTCAAAGGGAGTGGCTTCCATGCTGTTAAACGATAATGCGCTGGATTATTCCGGTGAAGATTACGAAAACATATATATCAATGTTTTTAAATCCCTTTCCTACTACAGAGAAAACAATACGGAAGAAGCACTGGTTGAAATAAGAAGGTTGTTGGAAAAATTTGTAACTATGGAACAAAAATATGATGCGGAAATATCAGCTCTTCAAAACTCCGATGAAATAAAAACGGATGTTGAAAAAATCGATATTGCTTTTTACAGTTCAGCATTATCACATTATATAAGTATGATTCTTTTTTACAACGATTTTGCATTCGACGATGCACGTATTTCCAAAGAGAAACTCTATCAGTCATTCGATATGCAAAAAGAACTTTTCAATTTTCCAAAACCTAATTTTGATTCACTCATCAAAAACAACGGCAAACCGAAATTGTCATTTCTAACATTTTTAGGACGCTCTCCTATTAAATACGAATACGTTTTCAGCGTAGATACTTACAAAGATTTGGTTACAATTTCAACCTTCGAAAACGGAAGATGGCAAAGCTATTCTTCTATTTCCTGGTATGGAATTCAAGGCGGATTACATGCAAAATTTGCGGTTCCTAAAATGCAAAAACGCGGTTCTATTGTAAGCAAGGTGGAAGTTTATGTAAATAATGTCTACAAAACAGATTTAGTTAAATTGGAAAGTTTGGAAGATATTGCTTTTGAAACCTTTAAAAGAAAAGAAGGAATAATCTATTTAAAAAGTCTTGCCCGTACAATAACAAAAGCCATTGCCAACGAAGAACTTAACAAAGAGTTAGACAAACAAACCGGCGGAGGCGACTGGGGCGATTTAACTCGTCTTATTTCCGGAGCTTTAATTAATGCAACGGAAAATGCAGATTTAAGAATAACCCATTATTTTCCGGCTTACGCATATGCCGGAAATTTTGACATTGCCCCTGGCAATTACAACATAAAACTGATTTACAAAGATTCATATAACAGAACAATAGCCACAGATACATTTGATAACTATCAAGTAGCAAATAATAAAAAGATTGATTTAATTGAAACCTATTTACTTAAATAACTTAAGAGGTACAAAATGAAAAAACAATTATTCATGGTATTAACGGCAATAACAATTTCATTGTTGATGATTTCTTGCGGCGGTTCGAAAAGTCTTTCAGAAACAGATACCGGCGACATTCCCGAATGGTACTTAAACACCCCTACTGCAGATAATTACATTTACGAAGCCGCTTCCGCAACATCACGCGATATGGATTTAGCTTTAAACAAAGCCGAAACCGAAGCACGTGCAAAAATAGGAAGGACACTCGAAGTAAAAGTAAATTCCATGCAGAAAAAATTTGAAGAAGAAGTCGGGCAAGGAGAAAACTCGGAGTTGCTTTCCCAATTTACTCAAGCAACTAAAGTAATTGTTTCCACGGAATTAAACGGTGCACAAGTAGCCGAAAAGAAATTTGTAAAAGACGGTTCAAATTGGAGATGCTACGTATTAATGAAATATCCAATCGGTTCTGCCCAAGCAGCATTTTTAAACAAAATCAAAAGTAATAACCAACTCTATACCCGTTTCCGCTCAACCGAAGCAATGAAAGAAATGGAAGCAGATGTTCAAAAATATGAAGAATGGAAAAAGAATAATAGATAAAATCTGTTTCGTAATTTAATAAAAAACCCCGATTTTAAAATCGGGGTTTTTTATTTATAAAATAATTATAATTCTGCCTTGGTTTTACTTCTCTCTTTCAATTACATATTCCACCAATTTAATCAATGAAGTTTTTGCATCTGAATCTTCAAAAACAGCCAAACAATTTTTGGCTTTGGCGGAATATTCTTCTGCTTTTTGGCGAGAATACTCAAGCCCCTCACTTCTTTCAACAAATTTTATTATTTCGGGGATTGATTTGTTCCTTTCTCCTTTGCGTATATTTTTCAATATTTCCTTCCGCTTCGAAGCATCTGCTTTTTCCAACGCATAAATTAAAGGAAGTGTAAGTTTTTTTTCTTTAACGTCACCACCCTTTACCTTACCGAAAATTTTTGTAGTTCCTGTGAAATCCAAAATATCGTCTTTTATTTGAAAAGCAATTCCAAGATACTCGCCATAGTTTTTCAAAGCCACAATTTTTTCTTCATTATCGGTAACACTCATTCCCCCTATTTGGCAACAAGTGGAAAGCAAAGAAGCGGTTTTATCGGAAATAATTTTCAGATATGTTTTTTCATCAATATTTAATTTTTTTGTTTTATAAATTTGCAAAAGTTCTCCTTCTGACATTCGTTTAACCGTATCGGTAATCCTTTGAAGGAAATCAAAATCACCATTTGTTACGGAGAGCATTAATCCTTTGGAAAGTAGAAAATCGCCTACAAGTACGGATATTTTATTCCCCCAAATATTATTTAAGGAAGGAAGACCACGGCGTTTTTCCGCCTCGTCCACAACATCGTCGTGAACAAGTGTGGCTGTGTGTAACAATTCAACTAGAGATGCGGCTCTGTAACTCCGTTCGGAAATGATGCCGCTTAATTTTGCAGAAAGGAGAACCAATAAGGGTCTTATTTTTTTTCCTTTTTGCGACAAAATAAATTTTAATGCATAATCTACAAGTTTATTGTCCGAAGCAAGTTGTTGTTTGAAAAAAGAATTAAATTTTTTCAATTCTTCGGCAACAGGGTTTTGTAATTTTTCTAAATTAATTTTTTTCACTTTTTTGAAAACACTTTTGATACAAAGATACTTATTTCATACAGTAATGCTAAGGGAATTGCCAATAATACTTGTGCCACAGGGTCTGTACCCGGTGTAAGTATTGCCGCAAAAATAAGGATAGTTACAATTGAATGTTTTCTGTATTTTCTCATCATTTGCGGAGTTAAAATTCCTAACTTTGAAAGCAAAAAAGAGAGCATCGGTAATTCAAAAACCAATCCGGCACCCAACATTACGGAAATAATAATTGAAAAATATTCCGCAATTGCAAAATTGTTTTCAATAAGGGGTGTACCGAATTGTGCGGCAAACTTTAATGTTAACGGCAGCATTATATAGTATGCAAATACAATTCCCACCAAAAAACATAATGTGGAAAATGTAACGATAAGCGAAATATATTTTTTTTCGTTTTGTTTGAGAGCCGGAGCAATAAACTTCCAGGCTTGATAAAAAGTATTCGGAATACTTAAAATTAATCCGCCGGCAATAGCTATTTGTACAAACAAAAACAATTGTCCGAAAGGTTTTAAGTTTTGAAGATGAATTTCTGCAGTTCGTGCAGGAAGTAATAGAACTTTTTCGACAAGAAATTCAATAAATATCCACGTAATTATTGTACCTATTACAATTCCTATTAAGGAATAAACAAGACGCCATCTTAGTTCTTCCAGATGTTCAAGAAACGACATCTCATCTTCGTGTTCCTCGCCGTCTTCTAATAATTCGTGTTCTTCATTCATCGCGGAAAGCAAAAAAAAAGAGGATGCCGGGAAAGGCATCCGTAAATAAATTATTTTATTATTTCAGAATATAACGGAAATTTTCCGTTAAGTTCCTTAACTTCGTCTTTAATTGTAGCTAATAAAGATTCATTCTCGTAATTATCAATAGCCTTGTTAATAAAAGAAGCAATTATTTTCATCTCATCTTCTTTCATCCCTCGAGTTGTTACTGCAGGCGTCCCGATTCTTATTCCGCTTGTAACAAACGGACTTTTGGTATCGAACGGAATCATATTTTTATTAACCGTAATACCTGCAAGTCCTAAGGCTTTTTCCGCCTTTTTACCGCTAATGTTTTTGTTTGTTAAATCTATTAACATCAAATGGTTATCGGTTCCGCCGGAAATAATTTCAAATCCGTAAGCGGATAATTCCGAAGCAAGAACAGAAGCGTTTTTAATCACTTGCTTTGCATAATCGGCAAAACTATTCTGCAACACTTCCCCAAAAGCAACCGCCTTAGCCATTATTATATGCATTAAAGGACCGCCTTGAATGCCCGGCATAATCATGCTGTCGAATAATTCCGACATATTTTTTAACCTGTCGCCTTTAAATGTTTTTATACCTAAGGGATTTTCTCTGTCGCGACCTTCACCAATCATAATAACGCCGCCTCTAGGACCACGCAAAGTTTTATGTGTAGTGGAGGTTACAACATCACAATATTTTAACGGATTGTTAAGCAAACCCTTGGCAATTAGACCGGAAGGATGTGACATATCCGTCATCAAAAATGCTCCTACCTTATCGGCAATTTCGCGGAATTTTGCATAATCCCATTCACGGGAATAAGCACTGGCACCGGCAATAATCAATTTGGGTTTCTCCTTTACCGCCATATCCTCAATTATATTGTAATCAAGTTGTTTTGTTTCTTTGTTTAACGGGTATCCAACCGCATTATATATTTGTCCGGAAAAATTTACAGGAGAACCATGGGTTAAATGCCCGCCATGGTCAAGACTTAATCCTAAAATTTTATCGCCGGGTTTAAGCAAAGCCATATACACACCCATATTTGCTTGCGAACCGCTATGCGGTTGAACATTTACATATTCCGCCCCGAATATTTTTTTCAAACGGTCTTTTGCCACTTCTTCGGCCATATCCACAAATTCGCAACCACCGTAATATCTTTTCCCAGGATATCCTTCGGCATATTTATTTGTTAGAACGGAGCCGGCGGCTTGTAATACTGCAGGGCTCACAAAATTTTCGGAAGCGATTAATTCAAGATTATTTTCTTGACGTCCGAGTTCTGAATTTACAATGTCAAAAATTTCTTTATCTTTTTTTAAGTATTCCAACATTTACTCTATTCCTTATTTTACAGTTATAGAACGTTTAATCCATCCGTACGGACCGCCTTCAATTTTAATTACATCACCGGATTTATATTTTCTGAAGAAATAATCTTCTTTTTGCGGAATTGTATTTTCCAATGCTTTAACTCTTTCTACTGCCGCAGAAGCCATTGGCCCGCCAATTCTTGCGGCTTTTACATATGTATCTACAGCCAATTTGTAAACACATTTATCCATAAAATCAAAAGTACCGCTTTGACTTGCCGCTTGTTCGTATAATTGAGCTTCTACATAAATAGGCATATCCCATGGTTCTTCACTTGCTTTATATGCTTTTTGCAAATATGAACGCGCAACAGATAACTGTCCGATTTTTTTGTAAATAATAGCAATATTAAAATAATTATCTCTGTTTTTAGGGTCTAATTTAATTAGAGTTTTGTAGGCTTTTATTGCATCATCCGTTCTGCCTACTTTTTGATAAAGAGATGCCAATTTTTTCCAGTATGTAATTACATCGGGATTTTTCTTTACAAGAAATTCCAACGGTTCTATTGCCTTATCGTACATTTCGGCTTTACCGCACATTTCGGCATACTTCCATGCTTTTTCCATATTTTCTTTATCGTGATCCCAAGCTTTTTTCATAAACTCAACCAACTGTTCCATATCTTCGGCAAGAGAATTTATTTTTTGAATCCACAAATCGTTTTCCGGATCTTCGTCCGAAAGTTTCATGTATATTTCCAAAGCTTTCATTTTGTAATCGTTATCTTCGGTAGCATATTTTGCGTATAACATTCCGAGCCTGTCTTTATAAAAAGGATCAGCATCGGGATATTTTGCAAGGGCATCCACATATGCTTGAATTTTTTCTTCGGGAGGTTTATCGGACCATTTTTCAATAACATATGCTTTTCTCATGACAAAATATTCCGGATTTTTTGCACCGGCTTCTACGGCTTTATCGTATAGTTTTATTGCTTTGTTAAAATACTCTTCCTTTTGTTCGGGTGTAGTTGCAACACTATCGTGCATATAATAGATTATTGTTTCCATTTTTTTATACGGACGATATTTTAGGAATTTTTTTGGTGCTTTATCCAAAACAATCCAACCGTGCGGTTCGGCACTTTCGTAGTCTTTTGTCTTGTAATATTCATAAAAAAGACTGAACTCGGCAATTAAATTAACTTCGCCGTCTTGCTTTGCTTCTTGTGCGTTTAACTTTAATGAAGGAACTGCAAATAATAACATTAAAGCAACAATTAAAAATAATTTTACGTTTTTCACTTTATTACTCCTTATAATAAATATGTAATTTTATCTATCGGGTCTTACAAACCATAACTCCGCTAATGTTAATGTAAATGTAGCGGAAATAAATTTTTCTTGAATTAAATTAGCATCGGTTGTACCTCTAACACCTGCCGCCAACGAAAAATCGATGTAATTTACATCACTAAACGGAAAGGCAATTCCGGCATGTACCGAATACTGATTAATGTTTATACCATTAAAAGTGTATTGAGTTTCCTCATAACTAACCCCCAAACGTAAACTCATCCTTTCAAAATTGGTTGCGTGAATGCCATAAGACTTATCTTTGTATTCAAAGCCCACACTTAATTTAACCAAATCTTTCAAATGATTATCGTATTTACCGTTAAATTGATATTTGGAAAAAGGTTGGTATAAATAATCAAACATCAGCAAGTATTTTTTATTCCAAGCAAAACTTGCACCCAAAGTATATCTGTTAGGCAAAATTGTTGTTGTTTCACCATTTAGTTTTTCTATTTCCCCTATTGATGTTTTGGCAATAATCGATGTATCGGTACCCAATTCGGAAACAAGATTTGTTAAAAAAGAGAATCTAAGTTGAGAATTGTTATTATTTGAAAATAAATCCAACACATTTCCGGTAATTAAGGAGAGTGTTGTTCCAACGCCATGATATTTATATGTGGTTTGGTAAGAAATATCTCTAAAATCCGGATTATCGGAAAAATCTTGTGAAGAATAATAATTATTGGTCCCGGTATAATATTCAAAAGTAGCTCCCAAAGATGTTTGTGTGGGAACACGAAAAGAAAATCCGAGAAAGACTTTAGATAGTGACCCCTTCCCTTCAAAATTTTCCGAAAAATCTCCGAGTATCGGGCTTTGGATAATTTTCTTAATATTGTATCTCAAATTTGATATTGGAATTAAACCCAATGCGGCCGAAATTCCGTAATCACGCTGAATTGGGAACCCAAAAGTAAATCCCGAAAAAATGATTTTTGTATGGGTAACATCAATACTATTATCGGAATAATTTGCAGCAAGCATTTTTGCACTAAGAGAGAATCTGGTAAAGTATAAGCTGCTCCAACTGGCAGGGTTATAACCATCAACGTAATCCTTATCAATAACTGCAGAACCTAGATTTCCAAACCCCATACGACGAGCAGAATAAGAATGAATAATGTCTCCTATCCCATATCTTGAATAGATGGAACCACCTTGTGCAAAAGAGAAACTGCTTATAATCAGCAAAAGTATAGATATATATATAATTTTCTTTTTCATCAGCATTAATTTTTAGATGTATAAATAATTTCCAACAGCGGTTTTAATGAATCCGGAGCTTCAGCACCGTAAATAGATATTTTATTTAAGGATTCGGAATCGTCGTAATGTGCCAGTTTTATTCCCGTATTGTTGTTAGATAACCATTCTTGAACAAAAGGAGAAATTTCTCCGCTATAATAAGATTTTGTACTGTCTAATTTTAAGCCGATGTTTCCGTAATCTGTATTTATTTCGGAAGTTTCAAAATTGTTTATAAGAAATATTCTAAGATAATCCGTTGATTTTGTACCGGTTTTTGTTTCATCTTTGTTGATAAACAATTTTATGTTGGCTCTATTGATAATTGAAACAGTTGGCACTTTCGATAAATCAAAATAAAGATTTGAACGGATAGGGATGCCTCCTTGAAGAATAATGTTGTTAGAGGGATTGTCGGGGAGTTTTCCTACAACCACATGCACATCTGAGGTAACCGTAATATTTGTTGTATCGGTTACGCCCTTTGTTAAATCTTTTAGTACAAGTTTAAGTGTTGTAAGCAAGGAATCGTTGTACATTGAAATTGCAGTAAATCCCAAAACTTTATCCGTACCGGCAACAAAATTGAAATAAACGCCGTAATTGGTCTCTTGGTTTTGCTCTGCGGCAAGTTTCATCCAAGTGTTTACCAAATCTCTATTTATATCCATTGTAATTAAGGAATCATCTTCAAAAATATGATTAGAACTTGCATCTTCGGGCTTGTAAGATAAATCTTGCAAATTTTCTTTGGTAAATTCTAAAGAATTCCAATCGTTTAAAATTTCATGAACCGAAAAATCGAAGAATGCATTTTTATCACCATAGGTATATGTCGGTTTCATTTCCATTGAGGCGGTTATTAAAACCAAGCTGTCCGCCAATATTTTTTTGCGAACAGAATCCGGAAAGAACATATAAAATTTCATTAACATGGTCGATTCAACATTATCGTGCTTGCCTAAAAATAAGGTTTTCGCTGTTCCCAAATCCAAAGTGTCGGAATCAAAAACACGTGTTTTTATTTTGAATGAGGAATCTGTACTGTTGATGTAAAACACATTAATTTGATCTTGTTCCGGTATAAGATTTTCCCCTAGTGATGTGGGGTCGTCGTTACAACCGGTAAACAAAAAAGCAAGTACCCAAAATAAAATGATGAAAAATTTATTTAGCAATAGGTTTTCCTCCAATAAAATCGGTAATAATAAAATCACACGCATTAAAAAAATTCCGAGCTATAAAATTGGGGGTTTTATTTCTTTTTTTCAATGAAATAATTTTTCCCGAATCATTTTGATAATCTATCAAAATTGTTTTAAGCCCCGCATTAATTCCGCACTCAATATCCGAAACGGCATCACCTACAAAATAAGATTTGTTCAAATCCAATTTAAGTTCGTCGGCTGCTTTAAATACCAGCATTGGAGAGGGTTTACGGCATTTACTCTCTTCTTCGCTACTAAAATCCGGATGAAACGGGCAATAGTAAAATGCATCTATGGAAGTATTATACGTTTGCGACAAAATGGAGTTAATTTTATTATTGATAATATCAACTTCATTTTTTGTAAAATAACCGCGGGCAATTCCGGATTGATTTGAAATAACAATAATTTTGAAATTAAACTCATTTTTTAATTTTGCTATTCCCTCTCCCACTCCATCAAATAATTTAACTTGTTCGGGGTCGGATAAATATCCGGGGTCGTAATTAAGTGTATTATCTCTATCGAAAAAAACCGCTTGATTTAACATTAATTACTTTAACAATTTTTTGTATAAATTAACATAATTTTTGGCAGAGTTTAACCAACTGAAATTAGTTTTCATTCCGGTTTTCATTAATTTCTCCCAAGCTTTTTTATCAGAATAAAGTTTAACCGCTTTTTTAACTGCATTAACCAAATCACTAACTTCGTATTTGGTAAACACAAATCCGTTTCCTTTTTTCTCTTTGGGATTATAATTTTGTACTGTATCTGCAAGCCCGCCGGTTTTTCTTACAATAGGAATAGTTCCGTAAACCAAACTGTACATTTGGTTTAATCCGCAAGGTTCAAATTTTGACGGCATTAAGAACATATCGGAACCGGCTTCAATAAGATGGGCCAAGTCGTCATCAAATCCTAAATAACATGCAAATTTATCGCCGTATTTCATTTCCGCATCTTCAAAGAACTTGTGATATTTTTTCTCTCCGGTACCAAGTAAAACCAATTGTATATCCAAAGTCATCAGCTCTTTAAATGCTTTTTTGAAAAGATCAAATCCTTTATTGTCTTCCAATCTGGAAATCATTCCCACAATGGGAATATCAGGATTGTAATCAAGATCAAATTTATCGGCTAATTCGGCTTTATTTTTTTGTTTGTTTTGTAGCGAAGTTAAAGTGAATTTTTTGGCAATCTTTTTATCTTTTTCAGGATTCCATATGATAGTATCAATTCCGTTAACAATTCCGTACAAATCATTTTTTCTGCAATTAATTTCACTATTCAAGCCGTTACTTATTTCCGGTATTTTGCAAATCTCTTTCGAATAAGTTTCGCTAACGGTACTTATCGCATCTGCAAATTTAATTCCGGTTTTAAGAAAATTAAATTTACCGTTAAACAATACCCCTTTTTCGTTGTTTATTGTTTCGGGTAATCCCGTTTTGGCAAAAGAGGACTTTGGGAAAATTCCTTGAGCAGCAATATTATGAATTGTAAGTAATGTTTTTATGTTTTTAATTGAATCGTTATTTTGATATAATGTCTTTTGATAAGCAGGTATTAACGCCGTTTGCCAATCATTAATATGAATTATATCCGGTATCCACCCCAATTTATCTATCAATTCAAAAACGGACTTGGCAAGCAAAATAAACCTTTCATCATTGTCTTTATAATTTTTTCCGGTTACAGGGTCGGCATAAAGACTGTTACGACTTCCGAAATATTCATCGTTATCTAAAAAATAAATCTGTACTCTGGTTTTGCTCCCTACTAAGAACGAAGAACGTAAAGAATATACAACTTCTTTTTTACCGATAGTGGTAGTTAAATCTTTAAGCCGTACAATTTCGTGTATTTTATATTTCCTTTCATCTATTGAACCGTATTTAGGAACAACAATACGTACTTGATGCCCTAACTCTTGCAACTTTTGCGGAAGTGCCGAAGAAACATCGGCAACACCACCGGTTTTAACAAAAGGAACTACTTCCGATGTAACAAACAAAATTTTTAAACTTTTGGGAGCAGCCATAATACCTCTGCCTTTCTTAATTTTACAAGTAACAAAAATACAAAAATATTGACTCTCTATCAAAAATAATCGATATTTAATGTTTTATTCATTTCTTTTAACAGAAAAAGTTACCGTTCAAAGATTTTATTTTACTATGGTTACACTATTAAAAAATCCGTCTCAAATTGTTACCGTTAACGGCAACGGGAAAAATTATAAACGCGGAAAAGAGATGAATGATATTTCCGTTTTAACAAATCACTCACTTTTAATTGAGGAAGACAGAATAAAAGATATTGTTAAAAACTCGCTCCTCCCTACCATTAAATTTGATAATGAAATAGACCTTAAAGATAAAATTGTTTTACCCGGACTTGTTGAATGCCATACCCATACTGCTTATGCCGGTTCACGTGCTGAAGAATTCAAATTAAAATTACAAGGAATTAATTATGAAGAGATTGCAAAGCGCGGCGGCGGAATAACAAATACAATGACTGCTGTACGGCAATCATCATTCGATGAATTAATAAAAATTATTTCTCCGAGAATTGAATATTTTATATCGCAAGGGATTACATCACTGGAAATAAAAAGCGGGTACGGTCTCAGTTTTTACGACGAGATTAAGTTGTTACAAGTAATCAAGGAACTGGATAAAAAATTTGCAATCGATATTATTCCCACATTCCTCGGGGCACATACTTTTCCGCCGGAATATAAAAACGACAATCAACGTTACATCGAGTTACTTACCGACGAACTAATCCCTTATATTGCGGAACATAACCTTGCCGTCTTCTGTGATGTCTTTTGCGAAACTACAGCTTTTTCGGCAAAACAAACTGAACATATCTTTAAAATTGCAAACTACAACGGACTAAAATTAAAATTACATACGGAACAATTTAACTCAATAGGCGGGCTTGAAGTTGCATTAAAAATGAATGCGATTAGTGCAGACCATTTGGAAGTACTGAACGATGCACAAATCGGTTTATTTCGCAACAGCAATACAACAGCCGTACTTCTTCCCGGCGTTTCGTTCTTTCTTAACTATAATTACGCACCCGCACGTAAACTTATTAACGGAGATGCCATTGTTGCACTTGCAACGGATTATAATCCCGGTTCGTCTCACATTGCCAATTTTCAATTAATAATGTCTCTTGCCGCAATAAAAATGAATATGACTATCGAAGAAATAATTACGGCCGTTACTTTAAATGCGGCAAACGCATTGGGTATTTCCGATTCCATAGGTAGTATAGAAATCGGGAAAAAAGCTGATTTTGCTGTATTTGATGCAACAGACTATTCAGATATTGTTTACAACATAGGGAAAAATTTAAACGTATTAACAATAAAAAACGGGAAAGTGATTTATGAAAAAAAATAGAACTCTGCCATTCCCAGGTTTACACCTCTTTATTTTATTTACCCTTGTAATAAATATTTTTCCGCAAAATGCCAAAGTTAAATTGGGAATTGATGTTTTGGCAGAAAATAATTTTAAAATTTTAGAAGGGAAAAACATCGGTCTTATTACAAATCCTTCAGGTGTAAACAGTAATTTAATTTCCACTATCGATATTCTTAATGCAGGCAAGGGCTTTAATCTGGTTGCCCTTTTCGGTCCGGAACACGGAATACGCGGAGACATTGAGGCTGGTGACAAAGTTGATGATTACATCGATAAAATTACCGGACTTCCGGTATATTCCTTATACGGGAATAACAGAAAACCGACTGCAGAAATGCTAAAAAACGTTGATGCCCTTGTTTATGATATACAAGATATCGGTTGCCGTTCTTATACTTTTATAAGTACCTTGGGGAAGGTGATGGAAGCGGCTGCAGAATTGGACAAAGAAGTAATAGTTTTAGATAGACCAAATCCCCTGGGAGGTAATAAAATTGAAGGAAATATTGTTGAAGACGGCTTTTTCTCTTTTATAGGAGAATACCCCATTCCTTATGTTTACGGATTAACCGTGGGAGAATTGGCACTGATGATAAACAACGAAAACATGCTTGCCGGAGGTTTGAAATGCAAATTGAACATAGTAAAAATGCGAGGCTGGAAAAGAAACTATTTTTTTGAAGATACTGAACTCAATTGGGTACCGACTTCACCGCATATTCCCCATAAAACTTCTCCGGCTTTTTACGTAATGTCGGGAATTGTAGGTGAACTTAGAGACGTTATATCTATTGGGGTTGGTTATACACTACCCTTTCAAACCTTTGCCTACAAAGGGGTTGACGGAGTTACACTTGCAAAAAGATTAAATAATCTAAATTTGCCGGGATTACGCTTTATGCCTATCTCGTATAAACCTTATTATGCCTTCGGCAAAGGAGATTTTCTATCGGGGGTAGAAGTATTTATTACGGATTTATCCGAAGCGGAATTAATGAAAACCCAATTATACGTTTTACAGGAACTCCATAAGATGTATCCCGAATACAACATTTTTGAAACAACTAATTCATCACATTTAAAATCGTTTGATAAAGCGATGGGAACAAGCAAAATAAGAAAATTGTTTTCTGAAAACTTTGAAGTTAAAGATGTTGAAAAATATCTTGATAAAGATAAAAACTCTTTTCAAATATTATCTGAAAAATATTATCTCTATAAATAAAAATTATAAAATTTTGAACGATGATATGTGCATGAAAAATCTTATTTTTGAATTTGTGTTTATTAAAAAAACATTTAATAAAATATAAAGGATAAATAATGGCAGATTACAAAATTACTTGGACAAAAGTTGACGAAGCCCCTATGTTGGCAAGTTACAGTTTACTTCCTATTATTAAAGCTTTTACAAAAGGAACCGGAATCGATATCGAGACCAAAGATATTTCTTTGGCTGGAAGAATTTTGGCAAATTTTCCCGATAATTTAACCGACGAACAAAAAATTCCCGATTACCTTGCAGAATTAGGAAAATTAGTAAAGCAGCCTGAAGCAAATGTTGTTAAACTTCCTAATATCAGTGCTTCCATTCCGCAACTCCAAGCCGCAATAAAAGAATTACGCGAAAAAGGATACAATGTACCCGAATATCCCGAAGAACCCAAAACAGACGAAGAAAAAACTTTGCAAAAAAGATTTGCTAAAGTCTTGGGCTCTGCTGTTAATCCAGTACTACGCGAAGGAAACTCTGACCGACGTCCTGCAGCCGCAGTGAAAAAATTCGCTCAGAAAAATCCACACAAAATG
>CAZTYP010000026.1:0-3064 GCA_964617555.1 uncultured Melioribacteraceae bacterium
TTGGATTTTCGTCTGCACCCATATACGGCGGGTCATTACGTGTATCGCCGTCAATATCCGTTGTAACACTGGTAAGAGCAACACCGGCAAGGTCAGCATCTCCAATGGATGAACCGGTTAAGTGTAAATCAGCAGTTGATGCATTTGAAAAATATACTTTTTTACTTACCGAGTTTGAATCTTGTTTTATTTGTGCTTGCCAATCACTTAAAGTTCTGCATGAAACCGAATCGTCATACCCTACATAACCGGTAGACGCATCATTGAGATATAAATCATTATAATCCGTTGTTAATGTTGTGGTACCCGCTTTATAAATACAATATGCATCAAAATCACCTTCATTAACATAAATAATATTATTTTTTAAAGTTTTAGGACTATGTATTAGAGTAATACCGCGCATATCCGGAGTTCCGGTTCCAAAATCTGTTTGCAAGTCCGGTAAATATATTGTATTGTTATAAACATTCACATAGTTATATGAATGTGCATAAATGCCATATAATTGGCAACTGGGATTGCTTGCCGTTGTTGTTGTATTAAATCCAGCAATAAAATTATTATATATGTTATAATGAACATTACTATTGTTACATTGTATTGCACGTATTCCATAGTCCCCACTATTTGAATTTGCCGTTTGTAACTGTGTAAATTTATTATTATAAATCTCAATATCGGAGTCGGAACCGTCCAGATAAGCATAAGCATAAATACCATGTGCCAGATACCCGTCATCTGTATCATCAATTTTTATTTCATTATCGTGAATGGTAACATCTTCCATTTGATATAAGAAAAATCCTCTGAGTCGTGCAGATATAGCACAGTTTTTGAATTCCAAATTAGTTGAATATGCAGCATGGCCGCCATGATAATACCCATAAACGGCAGCCCCCGTTGCATTTGTATTACAAGAAATATTGCAATTATCAAAGGTGATATCATGCGGATAATTAGGCTCATCCGTTCTTATCATTACAGCTTTTCTAACTGAAAGAGCTGTTACAATATTACAATTTTTTATGGTAACATTGCTAACATCACCAACTAAAACAAGCGGGTATGTATTATAATGAGCGGTTCCGCCATTGGTTAAAGTTAAATCTTTTGAATTTGTACCATTGTTTGAACCGTCAATTACAATATTTATGCATTTACCTACATTTGCCCAGTCACTCGGATCGGTTATTCCCAAAAGCCATCCGCCGGAAGGGGCAGAATTATCTGTACTATGTTCAAAATAGATTGTAGGGGATTTATCGGCTGCAGGTTTAATTGTAAGAGTATGAACCGAAGTTTGAATAAGTCCAACGTTATCAGATTCGTGTAAATCGGTTGTAATTAAAAATGTAACATCACCTCCTATACCATTGGTATTAACATCATCACATGCGGCTTTAAGAGAAGAATAATTTTCTGTTCCCGTAGTGCCTATAGTGTAGGACCCCGGAGCAATTTGCCCTAAAATATTTCCATTAATAAATAGAAACAGAGCAGACAGAAGAAAAGTAATTTGCAGTAAAGTTTTTTTCATAATAACCTCCAAGTTAATTATTAAATGTATTTCGAAATAAAGCCGGTTTTTATAATGGATTTATTAACTGATATTATGTCTTCTTCCAACATGCATAGAAAAAATATAAACAATCATCATTCAAAAAAGAAAGCAACAGTTAGGTTTTTATTATTATGCAATAAACTTAATGAATTATTACGGCAGAAGCAATAAGTATTTGTTATTATTGTTTTATACTATAAAAGCTTAAAGTAAATCAAGCGGATAGGAATAATTAAGTTTTTTAGTTGTTAAAAATATACTTTATAATCTTATCCTAAATTCGGAATGTTCCGCAATAAGTAACGGCACTATGGAAAAAGAAAGGCGCGTAAAACAAAAACTTTGGTCTTTTTTTATTTAGTTTTAATTACAATAATAACGTGTTTGCGGAATCATTATACAATAAAAACTTTTCCAACCTTAGTCCCGTGCAAAAGTTTCGGAAAGTAGTAAAATTTTTATTAGTTCAAAATTTTCAAATTAGTGCCGGGCTTTATTTTATCATCTTCAAGATTATTCCATTCCATTAAATCTTTTACGTGGATATCATAATGGCGTGCAATAGTCCAAAGAGATTCTCCCTCTTTAACTTTATGAATTTTACCGGAGGTTTTTTTTGTTTTGCTGCTTTTTTTGTTTATTGCAACTTTTGCATTGATATGTTTTTTAGAATAAATTAAAAGTTTTTGTCCCGGTAAAATTTTGTTGCCTCTTATTCCGTTCCATTTTCTTATATCGGAAGAACGAACCGAATAATCTTCGGCAATTTGTCCGATGGTGTCGCCGCTTTTAACAACATATATTGTTTTTTTATTACCCTTATTATTGCTGAACTTCGGCGAATTGTTCTTTTCAGTTTTATTAACAACAACTTTATTGCTATGGTAAATTTTAATTTTTTTACCGGCAACAATTTTACTGCTCGATAAATTGTTCCAAACTTTTAATTCTTTGGAGGAAACATGAAACCTTTCTGCAATTTCTCCTAAAGTATCCCCTTTTTTAATTGTGTATAGGTAATAGCCTTTTCCTGAAGAAGAAACGACTCCGTTACCGTAGTTATTTCTACCGTAAATTTTTAATGTTTTACCCACAACAATTTTATTGTTTCTCAAATTATTCCATCTTCTTATTTGCGAAGAAGAAACCCCGTATTGCTCGGCAATTTCGCTAATGGTATCCCCTTTTTTTATTTTGTACACAATTGTTCTGCCGTTAGCAATACTTTTGCTTTTTTTTGAACCGTAACTTCCGTAAGTATATCCTGAAACAGATTTTGAGGACCCCACATAAACATGAAGGGTTTTACCCGCATTAATTCTACTGGTTCTCAAATTATTCCATTTTTTCAAATTCTTTACACTTACTCCGTATTTTAAGGCAATGTGAGAAAGTGTTTCGCCACGGCGTACTTTATGCTTAATCCATTCTTCGCCGGAGTTTGCATAAATAACGGCAAGTTTTTGAGAACGGTTCAATTTATCTATAGATGCGTAATAG
>CAZTYP010000027.1:0-3879 GCA_964617555.1 uncultured Melioribacteraceae bacterium
TTCGCCATAATTATAGGTTTGCAATTGTTTGTCAAAATGGGAAATGAGATGAGGGAAAGAATATCTTTTTTTTACAAAGCTTAATGAATCGCCGGGAATTTGTGCTTTCAATAAAATTGGCAGAGCAACGATGAAAAGCAAAATATGTAAATAAGATTTACGCAAGGCTGTTCTGTGTTTTATTGAAAATTGAAATTTTGGTTTATAATATACATGTAAGTAATTATTTAGATAAAAATACTAAAATACAAATCTAATAGTTATTATAAAACGAAAGTAAAAAACTTCATGCAAATAAGGTTTATTACATTGTATCATATAATAAAATATTGCATCTTGAAAGAAGAGAATAATAAATGTAAATTAGATAATTAAAATTTAAACAATCTTTCTTAAAGGAAAATTTATTATGAAAGAAGTAATAAAGTATGCAAAGGGGAATAAGAAACGTTATTTAGAAGAACTTTATGAATATTTGCGCATTCCCAGTGTTTCGGCATTAAGCAAACATAAAAAGGATATGGAAAAATGCAGCAAATTTGTTGCCGCAAAAATGAAAGATGCGGGGATGAAAAATATAAAAATAATTTCTACCGAAGGTCATCCGTTAGTCTATTCCGAATGGTTGGAAGCAAAAAACAAACCTACAGTACTTATTTACGGGCATTATGACGTTCAGCCGGTAGATCCCATTGAGTTATGGAATAATGATCCGTTTGATCCTGTTATTAAAAGAGGAAAACTTTATGCACGTGGGGCGGATGATGATAAAGGGCAGAATTTTATTCATATTAAAAGTGTTGAGGCATATCTTAATACAATTGGGGAGCTTCCGGTAAATGTAAAATTTATTTTTGAAGGGGAAGAAGAAATAGGGAGTGAAAATATTCAAAAATTTATTAAAAAAAATAAAAAACTGTTAAAGTGCGATGCAGTATTAATTTCCGATACCAGTATGTATGCTCCGGGAATACCTACAATAAATTACGGCTTGCGTGGGCTTGCGTACATGGAAATAGAAGTTACCGGGCCTAATCGTGATTTGCATTCCGGCAGTTTTGGCGGGGGCATTGCAAATCCGATTAATGAATTGGCAAAAATAATAAGCAAATTACATGATAAAAAAGGACGTGTGGCAATTCCTGGATTTTATGACGATGTAAAACCTCTTACAAAAAAAAGAGAGAGAAAATTATAAAAAATTAAATTTCTCCGATTCTGCTTTAATGAAAGAATACGGAGTAAAAGAGTTATATGGAGAAGCCGGATACTCAACCCTGGAACGATTTTCCGGCCGCCCTACACTCGATTGCAACGGCATTATAGGAGGCTTTACCGGTGAGGGAGCAAAAACGGTCCTTCCTTCCAAAGCAACCGCCAAAATAAGTATGAGATTAGTCCCAAATCAAGACCCGAGAAAAATCGCCAAACTTTTTACGGATTATGTAAAATCAATTACTCCGAAAAGTGTAAAAATTAAGGTTAAAAATATGCATGGTGGCTTTCCGGTTGTTATGCCTTTGGACGATAAAGCAATTGTGGCTGCATCTAAAGCAGTATCCAAAGCCTTTGGTAAAGAAACAGTTTTTACACGAGAAGGAGGTTCTATCCCTATTGTTGTTGATTTTGCCAAACAATTAAAAACTCCTGTTGTTCTTATGGGGTTTGGGTTGGAAACAGACAATATTCATTCACCCAATGAACATTTTCCTATAAAGAATTTTGAACTGGGAATATTAAGTTCAATCTATTTTCTCGATGAATTTTCAAAGTTATTTTAATTTTTTTGATGAGATATAAAAATGAAATACCTAAAAGCAATTTTAATATTATTTGTAATCTTTTTAATTGGATGTAATCGTATGTCCGACAAATCTGCGGAAGAATCACCCTCCAAAGATAAAGCCGTAAGAAAATATAAGATGGAGATGGAAAAAAAGCGTAAAAAAGATAAAACCGACCCTTGCGATACTTTAGCATTAAAAGAATTTATCCTGGAAAATGAAGAGCCGGGTACATATTTACTTGAGTCTGATAAAACATTAACATACAATGTTCCAAAAGCAGCTGGTATTTATTATAAAAATAAAAAAGGGAAAGGTAAATACATTTTTGCACTAATTGCCAAGTCCAAAAAAGGGGAAAGATTAATTGAACCGAAAAATGTTATCGGGTATGAATCCAGTTTTATTAACCTTGATAGTACAAAATTGGGTACTGCGTTTTTTTATTTAACGCTTTATAAATGTACCGAGGATTCTTCTTTTGCAAAAATTTGGGAAGCCGAGGTACCTATTCACGGCGGGTTTAATAAAATGACGTTAAAAAAATGGAAGCCGAAAAATATTCTGTATGTAGAATTAAATTACGAAGCGGGAATTATTTCCGGACATCGGAATTATAACTTTTTCTTAATTGACGGACTTGAAAAGAAACCTCATTTGCTGGAAACATATGAGGGGCTTGTTCATAAAAGAACTCTCGCCAAAATAAATGACGATAAATATCCTGACTATTGGGAATATAGATTTTGGGAAGATTCTACTTCGATAAGAATTAGGGATTCAATCCCGTTCTATTGGGATAAAAAAAGGCATTTGTATGTAACAAAAGTTAATCGGCGTTGGACACGAAAATATTAATGAAAATTATGGAAAAACGGAAAGAACTATATAATTATTATAAAGCCAAATATCCGCAAATTAATATTGATAATAATAATTTCATAAAAGAGTATACTTCAACTGCAGAAGAATATAAATTACTTACAAACGGTGTGGCTATTAGAGATTTATCTAATTACAGCAAAACCTTTATTCACGGCAAAGATTCCGAATCACTTTTGAAAAGATTAACTACGAATAAAATTGACGAAATTAAACTTTTACAATGGGTAAAAACCCTTTTCGTTAATTCTTCGGGTAATATAATCGATAGAACATTATTGATGAAATTTGAAGATTACTATATTCTTGTTGGTTCAAATACTGAAGAAGAAAAATTGTACAAATGGATTAATCGTTTTGTTGTTGGAGACGATATAACAATTTCCAGTTCAGACGATGATTATACATTGTTTGAAATAATGGGAAGGCAGGCAAAATCGTTTATGTCAATGATTCTTGGTGAAAAATTTGATGAGTTAAACAATAAAGACATTCTGCGGGTACAGCTTGGTAACTTTTTTGTTCATGGAATTAAAATAAATGATTGTAGGATTGAAAAATATATTCTCCTTGTCGATTCGATTCATGCAGTAGAAACATTAAAAATAATTGAAGAACGTAAAAGTGTTTTTGACCTTGGTATGATTGGGGAAAATGCATATAATCTCTTCAGAATTGAGAATAAAATTCCTGCCGCTCCGAACGAATTAAATGATTCCGTTACTCCTTTCGAGGTCAATTTACATGATGAAGTTAGTTCTGAAAAGCAAAATTACATAGGACGAGGAATTATTGAAGACGGAGAAAAAAATTTGGCAAAGTTAGTGAAAATTTGTTTTTCGAATCATTTCGACAGTGTTAAATTACCAATGAACTTGGTAGATAATGCCGGGAATGAAATTGGCGTTGTTACAAGTTTTTCCGCTCATTGTATTAAAAATACAGCTCTCGGCTTAGGACTTATTAACTCCGATTTTCATATGAATGGCTTTGATATTTATGCCATAAGCGATAATAAAAAAATTAAAATTAATAATATTGATTAAATAATTATATGTTAAGATTTTTATGAAAATTTATACCAAAACGGGAGATGGCGGTACAACGGCATTAGTCGGGGGTAAAAGGGTCCCAAAAGATTCTTTAAGGGTTGAATGTTACGGTACTGTTGATGAATTGAATTCCGTGTTGGGGCTTACTCGTACGGAAGTTA
>CAZTYP010000028.1:0-20567 GCA_964617555.1 uncultured Melioribacteraceae bacterium
TTAAGTATATTGCAAAAAAAACAGAGAACTTTAATAATGAAAACATTTCAAAAAACATTGATGATATTTTTACTCTTTACAACTATCCAAAGCAGTCTTTTTGCCGGCGGGGTGGTTTACCTTGTACTTGGTTCCGATACAGCAATATGGAACGGAATAAATACGGCACGGCATAATAATTTTTACAATATTGATTTATATGTAAATCCCGAACGCAATACATACAAAGTTATGGACCCCGCATTCAGGGCAAGATTTGTAGATTCCTACGGAACAACCCTAAAAATGACATGGTGGATGATGGCCGGAAATATATTCAGATACGCAACAAACACAAACGTACCCGTGCCTAATATAATGACACTTTATTTAATGAAAAAATATCACGGTAACGAAGTTATACAAAACGGTGATGAACTTACGTTGCATTATCATACATTTTATTGGAGCGATTATAACGGCGACGGACAATATTGGTGGAATCAGGCAAAGACATTTTTGGAATCCAAAGATGATTTTGATTTTACGCTTGCACAATTTTTATTGGAAGAGAAGGTTTTTCCCGTTACATTCCGCAGCGGGTGGCACTATATGGATAACGATTGGCAGCATTATTTGGATGATAAAATTTTGCCGTACAGTTTACATAACGATTACCCCAACAAAAAAACTTTCGACGAAGAACCGATAGATAATATTTACGATTGGTCGGAAGCTCCTTCCGCTTGGCTGCCTTATAATCCTTCGTATGATAATTATCAAAAGCCGGGTAACGGGAAAGGATGGCAAGTACGTTCCGCTCATTTTTGGAAAGTACGATATAAAGATTATATGGATAGCGTATTTGCGGCGGCAAGCACCGGAAAAGACCAGGTGGCTTGCTTTTGGGGACACCTGCCGGAAAAAGATTTTCTTGATAACATTGCAACAATGGATAGTATTGCACACAGAATGGAAGCAAAATACCCGGGAGTTACTTTCAGATATTGCACAGCGGTTGAAGCAATGCAACGTTGGCGAATGGGTAATGACACCATTCCTCCGGTTTTAACACTTTCCGAAAAAGCAAACGGAACAAAAGTGGCCTTTACAATTAATTCGGATGAACCGCTATTTCAATCCGTTCCATTTGTTGCCGTTAAAGATATATACAATAATTACCGTGTAGCGGAACTAAAGAAAACGGGCGAAGCAAGTTGGGAAACAAATGAAAGTTTTAACAAAGATGAACTGGTAAAGGTGGGAGTAACTGCGTGTGATACTTTGGGTAATCAAACAATGAAGTTTATTAACTATTTACCTGATGATGTATATATTGATAATAGTGATGCGGGTTATACTGAGTTGGAAGGTAATTGGAGTAGTTTACAAAAAGCATCATGGGGCACCGATGCTCGTGTTGCTGCCGCTGTAAAAAATAACCCCGTCTCGGCAAAATGGGAGTATAAAATTGCTCAAACACATTTCTACAATTTATTTGTGCAGATTCCAGTATTGGATAATCCCGCCGATTCTGTAAAATATGTACTTTATCAAAACGCCACACCAATTGATACAGTAACATTTTATACACCGTTATCGCCAAATACCTGGCAATATCTTGCAACTCCGTATTTAAATGCAAACGATAAATTGGAAGTTAGGATAATTTCGCTAAGCGGAGGTAACATTTCAGCAGATGTTTTGAAAATTTCGGCAATAGTACGAGAGCGCGAAATTTCTCTTGTCGATGAGGTAATTAACCTTGGCGAAGTTGTTTACAACGATACGATAACATATAAATTGAAGATTGCCAATACAGGTATTTCTGAATTAAACATAACGGAAATAGAAAGCAAGAAGGGATATTTACTGCCTCAAAAGAATTTGCCCGTTAGTATTAAAGGGATGTCTTACACGGAAATATATTTGCAATTTTTATTCAATAAGTTGGATAACATATCGGATACACTTTTTATTTACAGCAATGATGATGCTAAACCTATTCTTCCTTTGCCTGTTAATGTGTCTGTGCAAGATTATTTTAAAATTGTAGATAATGAAGACTCACTCAATTATCAGGAATACGGTAAATGGCATACCAGTGTTGCAACGGCATATAAAGCAACAAGCAGATATGCATGGCTAAATAGGGATATAAAAGGAACGGCAACGTTTACCGCTACTTTAAGGGAAACCGGTTTATACGAACTGGCATTTATTGTTCCCAAAACAGTAAACTCAAGTAACAATGCCTTATATCAACTTACTGTTGCCAACACTGTAATTGATTCCATTCGGGTAAATCAAAATAAAGGGAGTGGTGCCTGGGTACGACTCGGCAAATATTTTTTGCCTAAAAATATCGAAGTTATTCTTAAAATTATTGATACCGGCGAGAGTACGGAAGGAAGTGTTATACGTGCCGACGCAATAAAATATACTCTGTTGGAAAGTCTAAATAGTATTCCGGAAAAAAATGACGGAAATATATACTCTTACAAACTGGAACAAAATTATCCCAATCCTTTTAATCCGGTTACAACAATAAATTATTCGATACATAACAATTCCTTTGTACAACTGCGGGTATATGATTTGTTGGGGCAGGAGATTGCCGTATTGGTTAACAAAAAACAATCGACCGGAAATTATTCCGTAAAATTTAATGCTGAAAATCTTCCGAGCGGAATATATTTTTATTCTTTGAAAGCCGGAGATTTTAGCAAAGTAAAAAAAATGTTATTACTCAAGTAACATATACTATAGAATAAAACTGAAAAAGCGAAAATTTTATCGGGTCTAAAATCAAAATATTTTTTGTAACTTTAAATTAAAAATTGAAAACAATAACGGAGAAGTATTATGCCTGGAATGGAAGTTTACGGGGCGGAAGAACGAAAAGAAGTAAATGACGTTTTGGAAACCGGAGCATTATTCAGGTACGGATTTGATGAACTGAGAAGAGGAATGTGGAAAACAAAAGAGTTCGAAACGGAAGTTGCAAAGTTTACCGGTGCAAAATACGCTCATGCCGTTTCCAGCGGTTCAACGGCTGTGGCAACAATTTTAACCGCTTCCGGCATAGGTATGGGAGATGAAATAATTGTTCCGCCGTTTACCTTTGTTGCACCTATAGAAGCGGCTTTCCTTGCCGGAGCATTACCTGTATTTGCAGAGATTGACGAAACCCTTTGTTTAAGCCCTGAAGGGATAGAAGAGGCGATTACACCAAATACCAAAGCAGTGTTACTGGTACATATGCTTGGTGCCGCCGCAGATATGGACGGAATTATGGAGGTTTGTAAAAAACATAATTTGATTTTAATTGAAGATGCCGGACAAGCGATGGGAGCTTTCTGGAAAGGGAAATCCGTCGGGCTTTTTGGTAAAGCAGGTTCTTTCTCTTTTGATTATTTTAAAATTACAACAGCCGGAGAAGGTGGCGTTACAATTACAAACGACGAAGAGGTTTACAATACAATTTCACAATGTTCAGACCACGGTCATACCCACCAAGGAGATAACAGAGGAATGGAACCGCATCACGTTATGGGTTTTAATTACAGAATGAGCGAATTAAGCGCGGCAGTGGGTTTGGCTCAGATGCGCAAAATTAACACCATTCGTGAAGCTAATCGGAAAAACAAAGCTTATTTAAAAAGCAGATTGCAAGAAATTGCAGAGCTTACGTTCAGAGCAAAATTGGATGCTGAAGGAGATTCTGCCGCAACGTTAAATTTCTTTTTGCCCTCGGCTGATTTGGCGGAAAAAGTTGTTGCCCAATTTATCGATGATTCTGTTCCCGGTGTTGCTTACTGGTTTACAAATCAGTATCATTTTATTAACCAGTGGGAGCATATTAAAAACCTTAGCTTTCCCGCTAAATTAGGTGTTCATCATTTTGGTGCACCGCAAGATTATAAAAATTTAGAGCTTCCCAAATCACAAGATGTAATGAGTCGCATGGTTTCAATTGGTATAAGAGCTACCTGGAGTGAAACTGAACTTAAAGAATTGGGAGACAAAATGGTTAACGGAATAAAAAAAATATTGGAATAAGTAATGCATAAAAATTTTAAAAATATTGATAGGTTGGTTTATGGTAACGGTTCGTTTAATCAATTGGGAAACATTATTGAACCGGTTAGAAAAGAGAATAACAATTTTTTTGTTTTTGTTGTAGATAAATATTTTGAAGGGAAAGAGCTTGCCGAAAGAATTCCGAACAGAACCGAAGATATTCTTTTGTTCATTGATGTTGATAAAAAAGAACCTACAACCGAATTGATTGACGAACTTCGCGATTCCATTTTGGCATCAAAAGGGTTACCTTCGGGCATTGTGGGTATTGGTGGCGGAAGTATTATGGACATTGCAAAAGCTTCCGCTTTAATGTTTACAAACGAGGGGTCTTCCGTCCTCTATCAAGGGTTGAATTTAATTAAAAAGCCCGGTATTTATCATCTCGGGGTCCCTACAATTTCCGGTACCGGTGCAGAGTGTTCAATGACGGCGGTACTTTCCGGCCCTGAAAAAAAATTAGGGCTTAAATGTGATTGGACTATTTTTAACCAGGTTATACTTGACCCCGAATTACCCTCAACTGTTCCAACAGATAAATGGTTTTATACGGGGATGGATTGCTATATTCATTGTGTTGAATCTGCAAGCGGACAATATTATAACCCATATTCCAAAGCATACGGTGACCAAGCTTTATCCCTCTGTAGGGAAGTGTTTGTAGGGGAAAATGCCGGTCGTTCAAAAGAGAATGATGAAAAATTAATGATTGCTTCACTTTTCGGCGGGTTGAGTTTAACTTATGCAGAGGTGGGAGCTTGCCATGCGTTTTCGTACGGACTTTCGGTTGTAAAGGGTATGAGGCACGGTTATGCCAATTGTGTTGCGTTTAATCATCTGGAAGATTTTTACGGAGATGCTGTTAACGAGTTCCGTGAAATGCTGAAAATTCACAATATCACACTCCCGCAAAATTTATCTGCAGAATGGACGGACGAAGAGATAATGGAGATGTCGCAAATTGCATATAACCTTACGCATATGTGGAACCATGCAATAGGGGATGATTGGAAAGAAAAATGGACACGGGATGATATTGCAAATTATTACAGAAAGATGTAATTGTTTTTTTTCCCAATTCTAAATTTTCGGAATTGTTTCTTTTTCAATGTTATAAACGATGACCTCACGTTATGTGAAACTATTTAAGCACGGTATCATGGTAATTTAACGGAAATGGAAACAACCCGAAATCGTACGGAGTTTTTTCCACATTTAACCTACGTTTTTATCTGTTAAATAATATTAAACGATATATACAAGGTACTAAAGGGCAAAAGAGTTCCTATTAAATCCGAACTTATTTTTCTTATTTTTTGTATATTTCATAATTATTTAAAAAAGTGGTAAGTAAATTGAAAAAAGAAAAAATAATTGTAACTTCGGCATTGCCTTATGCCAACGGGCCAATTCATTTGGGACATTTAAGCGGTGCATATTTGCCCGCCGATATTTTCGTAAGATATAAACGCTTAACCGATTCCGATATAATTTATATTTGCGGTTCCGACGAGCACGGTGTTCCGATTACAATTACTGCCGATAAGGAACATGTTACTCCGCAAGATATTATTAACAGATATCACGAAGGGAATAAAAAAGCATTCGAAAAATTCGGAATGAGTTTTGATATTTATTCCCGCACAAGTATTCCTACACATCATGCAACAGCACAAGAATTTTTTAAAAGTTATTATAACCAAGGTATTTTGAAAGAGAAAAAATCTTTCCAATTTTATGATGAAAAAGCGGGAATGTTTTTACCCGATCGTTATGTGGAGGGTACTTGCCCCAAATGTGGTTACGAAGAAGCACGTAGCGACGAATGTGAAAAATGCGGTGCATTATACGAACCAAACGAATTAATAAATCCGAAAAGTAAAGTTTCCGGCTCTACACCCGAATTAAAAGAAACATCTCACTGGTATTTCCCGTTAGGGAAATATCAAGAACGATTGGAAAAGTATATTAACGAATATAATCAAAAATACAAATGGAAAGATAATGTTTTACAATATTGCAACGGTTGGTTCAAAGAAGGATTAAAAGACAGAGCCGTAACACGCGATTTGGATTGGGGAGTTAAAGTTCCTCTTGAAAATTCCGAAGGGAAAGTCTTGTATGTTTGGTTCGAAGCCGTACTGGGTTACATTTCCGCAACAAAAGAACTTTTTAAGCAGTACGGCAACAACGAAGGGTGGAGAGATTATTGGCAAAATAAAGATACACGTTATATAGCATTTATCGGTAAAGATAATATTGTTTTTCATACGATAATTTTTCCTTCCATGTTAATGGCATGGAACGATGGTAATGACGATAAATACATATTGCCAGAAAATGTTCCAGCTAACGAATTCCTAAATTTTGAAGGCAAAAAGTTTTCAAAATCCAGAGGTTGGGGAATTGATGTTGACCAATTTTTAGAACTTTTCCCGGCTGATTCTTTGCGTTATACGTTGGCTGCAAATCTTCCGGAAAATAAGGATACCGATTTTTATTGGAAAGAGTTCCAAGCAAAAAACAATTCCGAACTTGCCGATATACTTGGCAATTTTATAAACAGAACTTTTATCTTTGCGGGAAAACATTTCGATTCCAAAGTCCCTGCCAGAGGCAATTTGGGAAAAATTGACGAAGAAATGTTAACGGTTATTGCCGAAGCACCTAAAAAAATTGCTGAATTAATTGAACGTTACAAAATAAAAGACGCTGTTTTTGAAATGATGGCTTTAGCACGTGCCGGCAATAAATATTTTAACGATTCCGAACCGTGGGTAAGTGTTAAAACGGATAAGGCAAAAACGGCAACTACAATTAATATTTGTCTTCATGCAATCTATACCTTGGCAGAGGTTTTTTCTCCGGTAATTCCGTTTGCTACCGAAAAAATATTTAAAATGCTCAATGCTTCGGTTACCGAGTGGGATAAAAGCGGTATTTTCGAATTCCCGGAAGGACATCAATTAAATAAGTCCGAAATTTTATTTACTAAAATAGACGATAAGATAATTGACGAACAAATATTGAGATGGAGTAATCCTGATATTGATAAACCGGAGGAAGAACAACCGCAAATTCCTTTCGAGGATTTTATGAAAGTTGATTTACGCGTTGCGGAAATTATCGAAGCAGAAAAAATTAAAAAGAGCGACAAACTGTTAAAATTACAAGTTAAAGTAGGAAGTAAAAAACGTCAAGTAGTAGCCGGTATTGCAAAAAGCTATTTGCCCGAAGCATTGATAGGTAAAAAAGTTCTATTGGTTGCAAACTTAAAACCGGCGAAACTTTTCGGTATCGAATCTCAAGGAATGATACTTGCAATTGAAGATGAAAACGGAAAGTTGAATATTGTTGAGGTTAATAAAGATTTAAACTCCGGATTAAAAGTAAGGTAGTAATGAGCAGCACGAAAACCGCCCCGAGAAATAAAACAATACATCTTACAAAATCGGAAGAAAAAGAGTTGTTGAAAAAAACAGTTAAATTAAAAAATTCTGTTTCTGTTGATAAAATAACAAATAAAACAATTCATCAAGATTTTTTTGAGGCGGTGGAATTTTTACCTGACGGTTTTATAGATTTGCTTTTTATTGACCCGCCGTATAATATGAATAAAAATTTCGGAACAAAGAGTTTTAAACAAAGTTCCGTTGCCGAATATACGGAATGGCTTGATAGTGTGATAGCCGAATTGGATAGATGTTTGAAACCTACGGCATCTGTCTATATTTGCGGTGATTGGCGTTCTTCAACTTCCATTCATCAAGTAATGGAAAAATATTTTATTGTGCGGAACAGAATTACTTGGGAACGTGAAAAAGGAAGAGGTGCAAAAACAAATTGGAAAATGAATTCCGAAGATATTTGGTTTGGAACAAAATCCAAAAAATATTTTTATAATGTTGATGCTGTTAAATTAAAACGCAGAGTTATTGCTCCTTACAGAACTGAAGACGGTAAACCGAAAGATTGGGATGAAACCGAAAACGGACAATTCAGATTAACATTTCCTTCCAATTTATGGACGGATATTTCAGTTCCGTTTTGGTCAATGCCGGAAAACACAGAGCACCCTACACAAAAACCGGAAAAACTACTGGCTAAAATTATTCTTGCCGGTAGCAGAAAAGATGATTTTGTTTTCGACCCGTTTCTCGGTTCCGGAACAACTTCGGTGGTGGCAAAAAAAACCGGTAGAAAATATTCCGGAATTGAAGCGGACAGTTATTTTGCGGCTCTTGCGGAAAAACGGTTGCTGATGGCTGATAAAAATAAAACGATTCAGGGATATTCGAACGGTGTTTTTTGGGAAAGGAATGCAAAAAACTTTACTAAAACGGCAAATAATGTTTAATAAAAAAAATAATATAATATTATAAGGAGGATCAAAAGAATGCGAATTGAACTTAAATTACTTACCGTTGCGTTAGTTACTTTGGTACTTACCGGTTGTGCAACAAAGCATGCCGATATTGTTGTTGCTGATTTTGACGGAAATAAAATAACGATGGATGAATTTGAAAAAGCATATGCAAAAAATGTTGGCGGTATTGAACAAGCAAAAAAAGATTCCCTTGATGATTACAAAAAATTCCTTGATTTATATGTTAACTATAGAATGAAATTACGCGATGCTTTTGTTCGCGATTATCGTGATGATGAAGAGTTACAAAATGAATTTGAAGATTATAAAAACAAAGTGGGAACTTCTTTTCTGGAAGAGAATAAAGTTATTAAACCCGGTGTAAAAAAATTATACAATGAACGAAAAGAAGAAATCAGAGCAAGCCATATCATGTTACGAAAAGGTAATAATCCCGATTCTACACGTCAATTTTTACAAACGGTTCTCGATTCCATTAAATCTGGGCAAAAATCGTTTGAAGATATGGTGTTGAAATATTCTCAAGATAACTTTTCCAAACGGGATAGCGGCGATATTTACTGGTTTACGGCCGGACAAATTGTACCCTCGTTTGAAGAAGCGGCTTACGCAACAGAAGTCGGCAGTGTTTATCCTAAAGTTGTAGAAACCAAATTCGGATTTCATATAATTAAAGTAACAGACAGACAGAACCGAAAATATAAAATACGGGCAAAACATATTCTGTTAAAAGCCACAGGAAGGGAAGTTGCTACGGATTCTACAGAAACTCCTTTGCAAAGAATTACAAAAATTAGAGAAGAAATTATTAATGGTGCCGATTTTGATTCCTTAGCAAAAAAATATTCCGATGATAAAGGTTCAGGTGCAAAAGGTGGCGACCTTGGTTTTTTTGAACGACGTATGATGGTTAAACCTTTTGACGAAGCTGTTTTCAAATTAAAAGTTGGAGAACTTTCCGATATTATTAAGACCCGTTTCGGCTACCATATAATAAAACTTACCGATGTTAAAAAATATCCGAGCTATAATAAAGAAGTTGATAATATCAGAAAAATTTACAAAAAAGCCCGATATGAATATGATATGAAAAATTATCTTGATGGCTTGAAGAAAAAATACAAATATAGTTTGAATAAAAAACTTTTGGAAGAGATGGGTAATAATGAAAACAGAATTACCCTTGCCCCTAATTATGGAGAGGATGAAAAATTCATAAAGGTTAAAGATTCCGTTATTGTTACATTAGGTGCCGAAAAATATACTGTTGCCGATCTTTTTGCATATTTGTTTACACAATCCAAGTATGAAAATACCGTTCTAAGTCAACGAATGCTAAGCGATGGAGTTAATGAATTTACAAAAGATTTATTGCTTAAAAAAGAAGTGGAAAATTTGGAACAAACAAACAAAGAATTTGCAAATTTAATGAAAGATTACAGAGACGGAATATATATATTTAAATTGCAGGAAGATGAAGTTTGGAATAAAGTGAAGATTGATACGGCAGCAATCCGAGAGATTTATTTACAGAAAAAAGACAGCTTAATTGTAGAAGCAAAAGTTGCATTTACGGAAATATTTTCAAAAGATAAAAGTAAGATTGAAAAATATTACCAAGATTTACAAAACGGAGCCGATTTTGATACGCTTGCCGCAAAACATACCGAACGCCCGGGATATAAGAGGAAAAACGGTAAATATGAATTAGTGGATGTAAGCAGTTCGGAATTGGCCGAAAAAGCAAATGCTCTTAAAAATGTTGGAGATTATTCAGAGCCGTTTGAAGTAAAAGGTGGATGGTCGATTGTCAGATTGGACGAAAGACTTGAGGCAAGAATTCAAACATTTGAAGAGGCTTTGCCTCAATTGGCAAGTGAATATCAAGATGCAGAAACTAAACGGTTGGAAAACGAATATGTAAACAGCTTAAAAGAATTTTATCAGCCGGAATATTTTTACGATGAATTGGAAAATGCTTACAAAAGCAAAAATAAATAGTTTTGCATTTATTTTTCTCCTCTTTCTAATTTCCTGTTCAAAAAAGAAAGAGGAGAATTTTATTGCAAGAGTCGGAGATACTTATCTTACCAAGGCAATGCTTGATAAAGCTTTGGTAACTTCTCATAATTCCCATAAATTTAAGGAAGAATATATTAGGGAATGGATTAGGAAACAACTTCTTATTTTGGATGCGGATAAAAAAGGGATCTTCAACTCGGATAACTATAAAAAATTGATTGCAAAAGCAAAAACCGATATTGCAAATGCACTTGTAATAGAGAAAATAATAAATGAAAATCCGGTTAAAATTACGCGCAAAGCATTGGAAGATTATTTCGTTAATAATGTTGACGAGTTTTTATTAACATCGCAAAGTTGTATTTTTAATAAAGCCGTATTTAATAATTATTCGGACGCAAAAGCATTTCACAAATCTGTTGTAAAAAACGGTTGGGATTATGCCGTTAAAAATTTTAACAGAGCAAAATTGCTTGCTTTCTATAACACTAATAAATATGAGAGCGTATATAATATTTTACCTGATAATTTGAGAAACGAAATTATTTCGCTAAAAAAAGACGGAGTAAGCAGAGTTATTAAAACCTCGGAAACATCGTTCGTTGTAGTACAGTTAAAAAAAATATATAATAAAAATGATGTTCCCGAGTTTGAAGAAATTAAAGACGAAATTAAAAGAAAATATATGGCAGTTAAGCGAAAAGAGATTTATAAAAACTATATTAAATCACTTTATTCGGAATATAAAACCGAAATTGAAAGGTAATTAAATTTATGAAAAAGATTTTGATTCTTCTTTTTATTTCTTTCAACATCCTTTTGGCTCAAGAGGTGTTGGATGAAATAGTAGCAGTTGTTGATAATGAAATAATCTTAAAATCAGAATTGGATTTAAGAGTAAATTTGGAAGCGGCACAAAAAAGATTTGACCCGAACGATCCCGTTCAAAGACGTAAAGTTCTTGACGGAATGGTAACCGAAAAACTGCTTTATGCTCAAGCGGAATTGGATACAATTGTTGTTACCGATGAAGAGGTTGACCAACAATTGGATTATCAGATGAATTACTTTATTCAGCAATACGGCTCTCGTGAACGGGTGGAAGAAACTTACGGAATGAGCATCGAAAAAATTAAAAGAGAATTTAGAGATGAAACCCGTAAAAACATAATGGCACAAAAATTACAACAACAAAAATTCAGCAACATAGATGTAACACGGCGTGATGTTATAGAATTTTATAATTCATATAAAGATTCTTTAGGGTTAATTCCGGAAAAATTTACGCTCGGCCATATTTTTATTAACCCGAAAAACAGTTCCAAAGTAAAAGAAAAAGCCAAACAATTTGCCGAGTCGCTTTTAGATTCGTTACGCCTCGGGGCGGATTTTGCACGGCTTGCTACAAAATACTCCGATGACCCCGGCAGCAGAATGCAAGGCGGAGACCTGGGAACGGTTGATCGCGGTGTGTTTTATCCGGAATTCGAGTCCGCTGCATTTGCCTTGAAGGAAAAAGAGATTTCAACTGTTGTTGAATCCCCCGTGGGATTTCATATTATTCAACTCCTCGAAAAAAAAGGGAACCAAATTCATACGCGACACATTTTAATTTCACCCAAGAGTGATGACCAAGCCGATTTAAAAGCTATCCAATTTTTAACGGACATTAAAGACAGCATTCGCAGAGGAATAAACACATTTGAATATTATGCAAAAAAGTATAGTGAAGATAAACAAACGGCACCATTGGGAGGAAAACTCGGTACTTTGGAAGTAGGGCAGTTGGATAAACAACTTTTCTCTACTGTTTTTAAGATGAAGGAAGGAGAAATTTCGCCTCCTAAAAAATTTAACATCGATGCCAAAAATTACGGCTATCATATTGTTAAACTATATAAACATATTCCTGAACATGTTGCAAATATTGAAACTGATTTTGACGATATAAAAAGATTAGCTCAATTCAGAAAACGTGAAGAGCTATTTAAAGAATGGATCAAAGAGTTAAAATCTCATATTTATTGGGAAATTAAAATTTAGGTGGATTTTGAATTTAAATAACGGTAATTCCAACGATGTTCGGTTGGTAGAAAAATTAAGTGAATCGGTAAAAAATATTAAAACCGAGGTTCATAAAGTTATTGTAGGACAAGAAGAAATAATTGATAATATTTTAACAGCAATTTTTTCCGGCGGGCACACTCTTTTGGTAGGTGTACCCGGCTTGGCAAAAACATTGTTGATAAAAACTATTGCTGATGTACTAAATTTAAATTTCAGCAGAATACAGTTCACACCCGATTTAATGCCCGGTGATATAACCGGCACGGAAATTATAGAGGAAAACAATTTAACCAAAGGACGAGAATTTAAATTTATACGAGGCCCTATTTTTGCAAACATAATTTTAGCCGATGAAATTAACCGTACTCCACCCAAAACCCAATCCGCATTACTGGAAGCAATGCAGGAACATAACGTAACGGCTATGGGTAAAACTTATAAATTGGAAGAACCTTTTTTTGTTTTAGCCACACAAAATCCTATCGAACAGGAAGGTACTTATCCGCTACCCGAAGCACAACTTGACAGATTTATGTTTAATTTGTGGTTGGATTACCCATCGTATCAAGAAGAAATTGAAATAATAAAATCTACTACCTCCGAAATAATACCGGAAATTAATAAAGTTATAACAAAAGAAGAAATAATTGAATTTCAAAACCTTGTTAAAAGGGTTCCCGTTGCCGATAATGTAATTGAATATGCAATAAGTAAAGTTAAAGCAACACGCCCTGCAGAAACCGAAAGTACGGAATTAAAAGGATGGATTAATTGGGGCGCAGGACCGCGTGCATCGCAATACTTAATTATTGCCGCAAAAGCCAGGGCAATTATGGATGGCAGATATACTCCGGCTGTCGACGATGTTAAAGCTTCGCTTATACCTGTATTAAGGCATAGGATTATTCCTAATTTTAATGCCGAAGCCGATGGAATTACCTCGTTGGATATCATTAATAAACTTATTGAAAATTAATTTATGATTTATTCCCGCTATAAAATTGTTATAAGATTATTACTGATAATATTTCTTTTTGTTGCATGTTCGGATAGAAACAAAAATGAAGAACCAAAACAATTTACCCCCCCTAAGCCAAATATATACGGGCTTTATACAGATTCGTTAAAAACTTTTGAAGGGACAGTAAAAAAAAACGAAACGCTATCCGATATTTTGCATCCTCATAACGTATCCTACAAAACAATAACAGAGATTGCAAAGATTGCCAAAGAAAAGTTTGATGTACGTAAAATTAATAACGGCAAAAAATATATTATCTATTCAAAAACGGATTCCGTGGAAAATATCCGATATTTTGTTTACGAAAGTTCGCCTGTTGATTTTGCAATAATAGATTTTACAGATTCCGTTATAACAATAAGAACCGGGAAGAAAGATGTTAAACTTAAAGAACGTAAAGCGGGCGGGGTTATTAAAAACTCTTTGTACCTTTCATTACGGAAACAAAATGTAAGCGATCTTTTGGCTCTTAAATTGGCAGAAGTCTACGCTTGGCAAATTGACTTTTATCGAGTACAAGACGGAGATTATTTCAAAGTTATTTTTAATGAAAAATATATTGATAATAAGTTTGTCGGTACAGGTAAAATCAAAGCCTCCATGTTTCATCATCACGGAAAAGATTTTTATGCTTTTTATTATATTCAAAATGGTGACGGAGAATATTTTGATGAAGAGGGGAACAGTTTACGGAAAGCGTTTTTGAAATCGCCATTAAAGTTCGGTAGAATGACATCCAGTTATAGTAAACGGCGTTATCACCCCGTATTACATAGATTTAAAGCGCATCTCGGTACCGATTACGCAGCCCCTATCGGGACTCCTATTCATGCCACCGGAGATGGTGTTGTAATTGAAGCACGATATAAACGTAACAATGGTAATTATGTAAAAATTCGTCATAACGGAACTTATATGACTCAATATCTGCACATGTCTAAAATTGCAAAAGGAATAAGACCGGGGGTTTACGTTAAACAAAATCAAGTAATAGGATATGTGGGCATGACCGGACTTGCTACGGGACCACATGTTTGTTACAGATTTTGGAAAAACGGTAAGCAGATAAATCACAGAAAAGAAAAAATTAAATCCGCAAATCCGATTGCAAAAAAAGAACTTCCGCATTACATTACATTTATGGATTCCGTAAAGTCAATTCTCGACTCAATCACTGTTGTGCGTTCGGACACATTATAATTTATGTAATTAATTTTGTATTTTTAATAAAATTTTTAAAATTGTAGTATATAACAAATTTTATATTGAGGTGTAATTATTAAGGTAAATACGCATTATAATAGAGTTGAAGTAGTTGATAAAAAATTATTGATTCCTCCATTGCAAATGCTTGCTTCGTTATTGATAATAGGGGGTGTTTTTGCCTTGATGTTCGAAGTGAAGTATTTTGCAGATTTTTCCATTGATATCTATTTTGGCAGAGTAATTGCAACTTTTGTCGGTTTTTTTGTTCTTGCACTTACTCATTTTAAAATAGGGAAAGAACACCCGGTCTTTTTAATTCATATTCTTCTACTTACGCTTATTTCTTCTTTTGTTTCAATTATTTTACTTGTACCGGAATCTATTTACATTAACTCACAATTGTTATCACTTATCATCTTTACTTCCGCATTGTTTCTCAGTTGGGATATTAAACATCAAATAATAGTGGCAATATATTACAACATTTTATTTGCACTTTCTATCTTACTTAATAGTGAAAATATATATTTCCTCCCTTCGTTTTGGGCAGCGTTCCTTTTTGTGATTTTTATAAGTTTGCTAAGTGTTGTAACGGCAGCGGTAAATTACAGGTTGCGTTCTCAGGCTCTTGAAAAAACCATCGAGGCGAAAAATTATTTAAATAACGCACAAGAAGGAATTTTTAAAATATTATTTAATGGAACTTTTTTAGCTGTTAATCCCGCATTTGCAAAAATATTAAGTTTTACTTCAATAGATTCATTAACGGAACATTTGAAGTTTTATGAACTTTTTGTGAATAGAGCCGATTATGATAAATTTCTTGAATTGCTTGAAAAAGAAGAAAAAACCAGTTTTCGTGAACTGGCTTTTAGGAATTACTACAAAGAAACAATTTATGTTATTTTAAATGCAAGGGTTGTAAGAGATAAGCACAATAAAATTTCTGCGGTGGAAGGAAGTATTTTGGATGTTACCGAAAGAGTAATTGCCGAGAAAAAAATTAAAGAATACAATGAAGAACTAAAAAAATTAAACAAAAGTAAAGATAAATTCTTTTCCATTGTTGCTCACGATTTACTTTCGCCCTTTACCTCGTTACTTGGTTTTTCCGAAATCCTTTATGAAGAAGTTGATAATTTAACTAAAGCTGAAATCAAGGAATTTGCTAATGATATACATTCTGTTGCGGTTCGGGGGCATAATCTTTTGGAAAATCTTTTAAGTTGGGCAAGATTACAATCAAGCAGAATGCAGTTTGTACCCGAACCTATCAAACTTTATCCGATTATTGAAGATGTTTTTGTTTTGAATAGGGGCAAAGCCGATAAAAAAGGGATTACCTTGAAAAACAATATCGATAATAATTTTGAACTGGTTGCCGATATTAATATGCTTACCACAATATTTCGTAATTTAGTTTCCAATGCCGTCAAGTTTACAAGTTCGGGAGGAAAAATATCGGTGAATGTAAAAGAAAATAACGAGTATTATCAATTTTCCGTTGAAGATACAGGTATTGGAATTTCCCCGGAAGACCAGGAAAAATTGTTTCGAATAGATATTCATCACACCAAAATGGGAACCGACAACGAAAAAGGAACAGGATTAGGGCTAATACTCTCATCGGAGTTTGTTGGAAAACACCAAGGCACAATATATGTTGAAAGTGAACTTGGTAAAGGAAGTAAATTTATTTTTACAATAAAAAAAATGAAAGTTGAGAAATAGCTGATAAAGAAAAAAGTGATACAACAAATAACAAAATCATGAATGCAGTTATTAACGAAATAATTAACAACATCAAAGAGGGTCTGTTTATAAATGAAGCCGCTGTTTCTCAAGGTATTATTCAACGTATTCTTCAAGCTCTTGATTGGCCTATTTATAATCCGCGTATTGTTACGCCTGAGTTTTCACTGGAAGGTGGGAGGGTTGATTTTGCCCTTTGTCATCCTTCGGATAAACCGATGGTTTTTATTGAGGTAAAACAAATTGGTAAAATTGTTGGTGCGGAAAAACAACTTTTTGAATATGCTTTTCATCAAGGTGTTCCCATGGCAATATTAACCGACGGAGCTGAATGGCAATTCTTTTTACCTGCTGAACAGGGGACATATGACGATAGACGTGTATATAAATTAGATTTGCTTGAAAGAGGAACGGATGAGATAGTTTCAAGATTTAACAGATATTTAAATTATAAAAATATTTGTGATAGAACAGCTATCGAAAATGCAAGAAAAGATTATAAAAATGTTGCTAAAAATAGAGAAATTAAAAGGACATTGCCTGAAGCAATGGCGAAACTAATTGAGGAGAGTGATGAGTTATTAGTTGATTTGTTGTCAGAAAAAGTTGAAAGTCTTTGTGGGTATTCTCCGGAACAGGATGAAGTAATTGCTTTCTTAAAACAAAACGTTCATGTTACTGATCAAAATGCTTCTTATGAACAGAAAGAAAAGTCACTTCAAAAAAAAAATAGAAATACTCGTAAACAAACAAGCCAAAGAACAATTGTTTCAACAAATATTATAGGTTTTATTTTAAAAGGGAAAAAACATGAAACAAATGGTGCTCGCGATTTTTGTATTAAGGGGTTAACTGAAATTTCCAGGATTAGTGATGATTTTTTTTCAAGATATGCCTCATATCCTAGGCATGGTAAAAAGAGAAGATTTGTTGCTGATAATAAATATGATTTATATCCCGGGAGAAAAGACTTGGCTGAAAAGGCATCGTATGAAATTAAACATGGATGGTGGGTTGGAATAAATATAGGCCAACAACAAGCGGTGAAAATTGTTTTATTGGGATGTGAAATTGCAAAACTAAAAATCGGTAAAGATTTTAAAATCCTTTATGCAAAATGATATAATTTTATTTTATACCAATAATAAGTTTTAATTCATTAAATCTTATAAATTCTTATTCCTTCAAAAGAAATTTTTTCAATTCCTCAACCTTTTTAAAATAGAAGTCGCTATTCATTTTTAATACTTCATCTTTTGCATAAGAATCCCAAAGGACAGAGGCAATTTTAATACCCGCGGCTCTTGCGGCTTTAATATCGGGCGGGGCATCACCTACCATTAAAACTTTATACCGCTTCAGATTATATTTTTTTATAAATAATTCTATTCCCTCGGGCGAAGGTTTGTGCCCTTTTATATCATCACCGGAAACAATCATATCAAATTTATCGATGAGTCCAATCTCTTCCAGAGTAATTAGTGAGGTTGTTCGCCCTTTGCCCGTATAGATTGAAAGAAGTATGCCTCTTGTCTTTAATTCGGAGATTAATTCGGGAATTCCGTCAAATGCTTTTGCCATAAGTTTATGATTTTTGCGATAGAATTTGTAATAGTCTTCCATTACTTCATCGAAATGTTCTTTGAAAAGTTGTTTAAAAATTGTTTGTTCTGTAGGCCCGAAATATTTTGTTATCTCTTCCGGGGTTAATGTTTTGCCCCAATATTTTTGAGCAACATGATTAAAGGAAGCGAAAATTAAGTTGTTTGTTTCTGTTAGAGTTCCGTCGATATCAAAGATTATTCCGTCAAATTTTTTCAAGTATCTACCGTAATTATTTATCGTTAATAATGTTAAAAACCACAATTCTACCGTCAATGTTGGAAGCCATTAAACGTTTGCCGTCAATCTTTTGGATTGAATGTAACGGGGCATTTCCCAAATAGAGCAAAGTTCTGTATCGGTATTTTCTGTTTATGCGATATATTTTCCCGTTTGCGGAAGTAAAAACAATTTTCTTGTTCCATTCTATCGGGCGGGAAGGGAAAGTATCCGTTCCGTATTTTACTGTTACGCTTTTAAAAGGTTTGCCGTTTTTTGTAGAGATAATAAAAATTTTATCCCTTTTGCTTTTTATAAAAAGTCGCTTTTTATTTAAGGATATTCCTACCGCTTCGGTTGCATTATATTTTTTTTGTATCCACTTTGTTATGCCCAATCTCAAGTCAATGGAATAAAGATAACCGTTTGGTGTTGATAAGTAAAGATATTTCCCGTCGGTTGTAGGAACTGATGATGCCGGTGTATTCATAATCGGTCGGCTTTCTTTTGCGTGCCATTTCCATATGGTTGTGCCGTTATCGGCATCCAGTGAATAAAGATAAGAATCGGCACTGCCGAAGATTATTTGGTTGCCTATTACAATGGGAGGAGCTTGAATCATTCCTTCTGCATCATTGTTTTTCCAAATTTCTTGTAGAGTTTCCAAATCGTAACAATATATTTTTCCGTTTGTTGTAGCAAGAATAATTGCCGTATTGGATTTTGTTTGTTTACGGATAAGCAGATTTTTAATTCCCGTATGATTAAAAATTACCGGTGGTGCAACAATATAATCGTCAAATCCTATGGTTTCTATCTGTTCTCCGTTTTTTGTATCCAGAATTGTCAATTCTCCCTGTACGGTTGTAACAAGTAATTTTCTTTCCGTAATTACCGGTTGCCCGGTAATATCCCCGAAAGTATCATAATCCCAAAGTAATTTTCCGTGCATGTTAAAGCAACTTACAAGGCCTGTATAGTCAGCCGTAAAGATTTTTCCTTTCCAAAAAAGAGGAGGAGCTATAAGTGTGGTTTTTATATTTTTATCAAAAAGAAATTCTGTGTATTTTCTTTTCGGTTTAGCCGTTTTTTTATTAGGAATTTTAAAAACAGAGGGGTGACTATTTATTTTTAAAGACAAATGAGTGAGAGTATCTTTACCTATAACATAAAATTTTAATGAATCCCTTTTATTTTTTATTAACATAAAACTGTTGCTATCCGGTTTTGCGGTAATTGTTTCTTTCCCAATAATAGATGTAATCCCGTTGAAATTTACCGACTTTATTTTATCGGCACTGCCGGCAAGCAAAATTTTGATTTTGTAATTATTAAGAATATTTGCTACAGATTTCCAATTATCAATAGAGGTAAATGGGTAGTGAGTTACAAAAACTATTTCATACGTACTATCTGTTTTTGCAAGTTCTTCTTTCAGCCATTTAATATCTTCAGGTCTAAAATGCCCTCCGGATTGAAAGGGGATTGTGGAATTCATTCCGATAAATACTGTATTACCCTTTTTGTAAATAAATTTATCCTCTTCCCAAATTTCATAAAATTTTGCGCAGCCGCTGTTGCTCCATTTTGAGTCGCGAAAACCCGGGAGTACCAAAAGGGGTTTTTCCAAATTATCCAGTATTTCTTTTGCTTTATCAAATTCGGATATTTTCGAATGTTCGGTAATGCTTCCGGTAGCGAGAACAAAATCCAACTTGTGCAAGGCATTAATTTTATTTACAATAACTTCCAGTTCTGCGGCACTACTGTCTCTTCCTATGTGCAAATCGGTTAGCCAAACAAAATTTTGTTGTGCAGTAAGCGAACCGGATATTAAAAATAATAGTATGAAAAAACGTTTCATAAAAACTCCAAATTTTCAATATCCAATTTAATAAAATGATAATTGTTGCGGATATAAAATTAACATCCGCAGCAATTATGGGAAAAGTAAATAACTGTTAGGAACTTATTCCGTTGCTTTTTTTAATTTTTTTAATGTAACAAGTACCATTAAAGCAGCAAGCGAAGCAAAAACAATTAACAATAAAAAGAATTGCCAAAGTTCCCACTCTTGGTAAAAACGTCCCACAAAACCGGCTAAATAGTTGCCTATTGCAGTGGCACCGAACCATCCCCCCATTAATAATCCCTTCATTTTGGGCGGAGCAACTTTAGATACAAATGAAAGTCCCATCGGGCTTAAATGTAGTTCCGCAATGGTAAGCG
>CAZTYP010000029.1:0-67129 GCA_964617555.1 uncultured Melioribacteraceae bacterium
AGATTATGCAGTTGGAAACGACAGCGGTTTAATTGATTTGGTTATTGTGGGCAAAGACCTTAACAACAAAGAAATTACACGAGTAAAAAACAAAACGGAAAAATTAATCGACAGAAAAATTTCAATTCTCCTTTTAACGCCACAAGAGTACAAGACATTAAAACCGAACTTCGACAAAGAACCGACTTTTGTTTTATTGGAGAATAAAAAATGACTGCAAAAGAATTTGAATTTATACTTCAAGAAGGTGAAAGTTACTTTACAGAGTTTAAAAAAAACTTCGGCAAAAAAGCCGTTAGACGCAATCAACTTATTGCATCTCTTTTACAGCGTTGCAATATTGTTGAAAATATGGGAACGGGAATTAATAAAATAAAACAACTCCTTAAAGAAAATAAAAACTTCCCTCCGGAATTTATTTTTAATTCATTTTACACTATTCTGTTTAGAAGAAAAAATGAGGGAGTAAATGAGGGAGTAAATTTACTATTAGCTACAATTAAAAAATATTCGGGGAAAAGGAGTTCTTTTTTTAGTGAAAAATTAAATACATCGGTAAAAAATATTGAACGATGGCTAAAAAAATTACAAGATGAAGAAAAAATTGTATTTATAGGTGCACCCAAAACCGGAGGTTATTTTTTGAAAAAAGGAAAGAAGCAATGAACATAGGAATGATTCTGGATAAGGAATTTTATGGTGATATGCGTGTTGAAAATGAAGTGCAAGCGTTATCTTCGGCCGGATTTAATGTTTTTGTTTATTGTTTTACTTTTAACGGTGATTACAAAGAAGATAATTATTACGGAGCAACAATTGTTAATATTCCCGTAAACAGAAAATTTATACGTAAATTAAGAGCTTTAACAAATACAATACTAAATTTCTATCCGGATTACTTGGTAAAATTAATTAAAGATTATCTTACAAGAGATAAAATAGATGCTTTACATATTCACGATTTGTATTTGTTTGAGGTAGGATTAAAGTTAAAAAATAAATTTCCGCATATAAAATTAGTGGGTGATTTACACGAAAATTATGTTGAAGGACTAAAGAGCTATAAATTTGCAAATACATTTCCGGGTAATATTTTAATCTCTATAAACAAATGGGAAAAGAAAGAAAAAGAATGGTGCGGCAAATTTGATTATCTAATTACGGTAATTGACGAAGCTGTTGAACGATACAAAAGCATTGGAATACCGGAAAAGAAATTAACTGTAGTTGCCAATTATGTTAATCCGGAAAATTTTCTATCAGCAAAAGATGATGTAAAAATAATTGATGAAATGAAACAAAAATTTACGCTACTTTATATAGGCGGGTTTGATATTCATCGCGGACTTGAAAGTGTTGTAAAAGCCGTTCCAAGAATTTTGGAAACCGTTGAAGATTTTCATCTTGTACTTGTCGGCAGAGGTAAAAACGAAAACGATTTAAAAAATATTGCAAAAGAATTAAATATACTGCAACACATTACATTCGAAGGTTTTAAACCTGCAACTAAATTACCATCCTATATAAAAGGAAGTTCAGTTTGCATAATTCCGCATTTAAAAACCGTACATACGGATAATACAATTCCTCACAAATTATTTCACTATATGATTCTTGAAAAACCTGTAGTGGCAACCAATTGTAATCCTATCGAACGGATTGTAAAGGAAGCAGATTGCGGTTTAATTTACGAATCTGATAACGAAAACGAGCTTGCCGAAAAAGTAATAATGTTATATAAAAATAAAAATTTGCAAAAACAATTAGGAGCAAACGGGAAAAAAGCGGTAGAAAGAAAATATAATTGGAATGTAACAAGTGAAAATTTAATAAAAATGTATAAAACGATATGAACCCTATAAATGTTAAATATGTAACAGATAACGACTTATGTAATTCTTGCGGTTTTTGTGAAGCTGTTTGTCCGGAACAAGCCGTTAAAATGCAGTTCAATAAAGTAAAAGGATTTCACGAGCCGGTAGTTACCGAATCGATTTGCAAAGAATGCGGAAAATGTTTGGAAGTTTGCCAAGGATATGAAGTTGACTATCCGAAGTTAAATAAATTTATGGAAAGAGAAATTCCTCAAAAACATCAAATAGGTAATGTAAAAGAAAGCATGGTTCTTTATTCCAGCGATTTGGAAATACGCAAAAGGGCAGCTTCAGGCGGAGCAATTACTCAATTGCTAAGTTATCTTTTTGATAAAGGGGAAATTTGTGCTGCATATGTTACAAAACCCTCTAAAAAAAATGCTTTTGAACCCGAAGGATTTATTGCAAAAAATAAATCGGAATTAGTTGTTTCGCAAATGTCAATATATAATACTGTTCCGTATGGTAAAGTTGTTAATGAAATTAAAAATTTAAAAGGTAAAATTGCAGTTGTAACTATTCCATGCCAAACACACGGTTTGATAAAATATTTAATGATGAATCCGGAATTGAAAGAAAAGATTTTTATTATAATCGGTACGTTTTGCGGCGGTTATCAAACATGGTTCGCTCATAAGTATTATTTCCCGGAAATAAATGTTAATTTTAACGAGGTACAGTCTATTGATTATCGTTACGGAGAATTTCCCGGACAATTAAGAGTAGGTTTTAAGAATGGTTCAAGTAAAGAATTTAAAAGACGATTTCAAACTGCTAATGAAAAAGATAAATACAACACGGCATTTAATTCCAATTTTTATCTTCCCCGATGTTATGTTTGTGCGGATAAAGGAAATATTTTTGCCGATATATCGGCAGGCGACCCATGGTTACCTAAATTTGAAAATGAAAAATTAGGAAAATCCTTAGTGGTTTCAAGAACTGAATTAGGTAATAAAATTATTAATGAAGCGGTTAATGCAGGCTATCTGATAAAAGAAACCGCTGATTTTATAGATGTAAATAATGTGCAAAAATTTGAAAAAGAAAGGCACGGAAATCAAACAGGGTATAAAAAAATATATAAGTTATTTAATAAATCTTACCCTAAATATAAATTTTTAGGTGAAAATAAGATATACAGCAAAGCGATATACTTAAGGGTAATATTTGATATTTTTAAAATTTCACTTCAACGAAAACCCGGATTTTGGTTTCTGATGAAACCATTATATGTAATTGATAAGCACTTTAGAAACATCTTTATTTTATCAAATCCTTACAAATATTTTAAAAGGAAGTTAAAAAAATGAATAATCCTAAAATTATTATTTCCGAAGGGGATGTTGTAGGAAACAAAGGTGCGGTTGCCATGGTTTTTACCTTGATTAACGGAATAAGAAAAAAATATCCGGAAGCGGAATTTATTATTACTTCAAAGTTTATAAAAAATCCGGATTACTTCAATAATCCTAAAATTAAATTGCTTTATGATAACGAACAAGCATTCGATATACCGTTGTTAAAACTATGGATTTGGTGGCTTTTCAGTAAAGCGGGAATTAAATTTAATTTTTTGTTAAAAGACAAAGTCCTTTCTCTATATAAAGATGCCGATTTAATAATTAGTGCGTCGGGTATTAGTTTTCACGAAAGTTTCGGATGGATAAAGATATATCATTTTTCCAAATATATTCAAATTCCTTTATTTCTCAGTAAAAAAATTGTCAAATTTACTCAATCAATAGGCCCGTTTGAAAGTTGGTACAATAAATTAATGGCAAAATTAATTTTGCCTGAAATAGATTATATATTTGGACGCGGAAAACACTCGGAAAGGAATTTAAAAAAATTAGGAATAACCGAGAATGTAAAGATTTTTCCGGATATCGCAATAACTATGGAAATGCGGAAAAATTCCGACATTGATGATATTATAAATAAGTTTTCAGGGCAAAAAATTATTGGAATTTCTCCGAACATTGTTTGCAAGCAGTTAGACAAAAAAGAAAATTATATTCCCGCTTTGAAAAAATTAACAGAATATATTATTGAAAAATATAATGATGTTATTTTGCTTTTTATTCCTCATACAATAGAAAAGGGACATTTAAATAAGGAAGACGATTATTCAATATGCAAGTACTTACATGAAAATATTATGGAAAGCAATAGAAGTGAAATTATTAATACATTAGAATTTTCGCCGGAAGAAACGAAATATTTAATTTCCAAATGCGATTTTTTTATAGGTTCGCGTTTTCATTCTCTTATAGCAGCCATTTCAAGCAGTGTTCCGGGTATTGCCATAGGTTGGCATTGGAAATATGAAGAAATGATGGATTGGCTTGAAATTGAAAACAATGTAATTCAATATTGGAATTTAACTACAGAAAAACTGATTGATATGTTCAATTTTAATTACAATAACAGAGAAAAAATAAAAAAACAAATGCTGTTAAAAATTCCGAAAATACAAGAAAAAGCAAAAGAAGCAATAGAAATAACCATAGGAATGATTGATGAAAAAGATTAAAAAAATTTTCGGTCGTTTATTTTATTTGATAATGGCTTTGTTAAGTATTGTGTTTTTAACCTTAAAAAAGAAATAAAATGTTATTACGAAAATTATATAACACATACATTTCCACTTTTGTTTTTCACTACTTCCATTTTATAATGAAACAAAAGTTGAAAAAACATCAAGAAATAATTAGCGGAAAAGTGCTTGATATTGGCTGCGGAAATAAACCGTATAAAAATATTTTTAAAAATATTAAAAAATATATCGGTACAAATTCTGAAGCCTATTATAAAAATTCATTACAAAAAATTAATGAACATGATATTATTGTTGAAGACGGAACCGAATTGCCGGTTGCGGATAAAAGTTACGATGCCGTATTAAATTTTCAAGTGCTGCCTGTTTTCGAAAACCCTAACGATTTTTACAAAGAAGTTTATCGTGTTCTTAAACCGGAAGGATATTTTTTGCTTACGACAGATTTTTTATATCCCATTTGGAATGCTCCTTATAACTTTTGGAGAACGACGAAATTCGGATTACAAAAATTGGCCGAATGGAATCATTTTAAAATCATTTATATTGAATCTTTCGGGGGGTATTGGGTTATGCAGGCAAGGTTGCTTGAAAGATATTTCAGAAGTTTATTACCTAAACTCTTAAAAAGTATTTCCGTTGAAAAAAACATTATACTAAAAGCACTAAAGTTTTTACGGGTTTTATTTTGGTTAATAATTGTTTTAATATCTCCAATATTACTAAACATTATTTTTTTAGTATTCCATTTTCTTGATAAAATATTTTATGATGATGAATTTACAACAAATTACTTTGTTTTAATGCAAAAGGAAAAATGAATTATTTGATTCCGACAATAGATGTTGAAGCTTTACGAAGTCTTTCCCGTCTTGGAGATTTTGACAGATTGATTATGGGAAAAAGGTATGATGAATATTTCGGAGTTCCCAAAATACTTGATATTATTGGAGAATATAACGGAAGCGGAACATTCTATGTTGATTTTGCCGAGGTGGGGCACGGTACGGATAAATTGAAGGAGCTTTCAGATTTAATTATAAAAAAAGGAAGTGATATTCAACTTCATATTCACCCGCAATTTATAGCCGATAAAAATCGATATTTATTAAATCAATATTCTAAAAAAGAACAAGCCGAAATTATTGAGAAATGTATTGAAATTTATAAACAATGTACCGGAGGAAAACCAACCTCGTTCAGAGCCGGTGGATATGGTGCTGACGAAAGCACTATTGAACTTCTTCGGGAACATGGTTTTAATTCCGATAGCTCTTATTTTTATAATCATAAATGGTGTAATATTAAACCGAAACCTTTAAATAAAATTTCCAGAATAAATAACATTTATGAAATTCCCGTAACAATATTTGAGAATAAAATTTCATATACATTTGCCGGACAAACCGTAAAGGAAAAAACACTTATTAAAAAATTGGATATTGACGGTTGTACAAAAGAGGAATTACAAAAAGGATTCGATGCCCTTAAAAGCTCCGGTGTTCGTGTAATTATTTTATTCCTTCACAGCTTTTCTCTTTTCAAAATCGATTACAATTATAAAAACATTTATCCGGATTTTACGGATGCGGAAAAATTGAAATTTATTTTGGATTACAGTCTAAAAAATAATTATCAAATTGCTTCCGTAAAAACAGTAACACCATTGCTGGATAATTATATAAATGATAATGAAATTATTCCTACAATTACAACGGAACGGAATTTTATTAAAAGTTCGGTAATTACCGTAAAGAAAAAAATAAAGAAAAAACTTAGAGGTAAATAGACGTGCTTGACAAATTAAAAAATACCGTTAAGCATTCGGCTATTTACAGTCTTGGCAATTTATCGGCAAAACTGGTCGGCTTTTTTCTGTTGCCGGTTTATCTTCATTATTTAACCGTGGAAGAGTACGGTATTTTTGCAATTTTTGAAATTACCGCACAAATTGTTTTGGAAATAATGTTGATTAGTATCCCTACGGCAATGATGAGGTGGTATAGTTACGAAGAGAATGCGGATAAAAAAAAGACAATAGTTTTTACTTCCTTTGTATTTGTTTTTGCTGTTGCATTGTTAACGGTTTTGGTAGCCGTACCTTATAGCGGTAGTTTATCAACACTCTTTTTTTCAACAACAAAATACTCGATTCATTTTACCATCCTCTTTTTTTACATAGCTTTATTGATGATTAATAGAATGGTGTTGAATTTAATAAGGGTAAAAAAGAAATCCTCTTTTTATGTAATGCTTTCGTTAACCCAATTTACGGCAATTTTACTCTTTAATATCTATTTTGTTGCGGTACTTAAAATGGGGGTAAAAGGCATTTTGTTGGGCTTGCTTATAGGACAAATACTATTAATTGTATTAAGTGCCAAATTTGTTTTAAGTAATATCAAAGTGAAATTCAATTTTACGGTTCTTAAAGAAATGCTCGGTTACGGATTTCCCCTCGTGTTTTCAACAATATCTTCAATGACGTTAAATTTGGGCGATAGATATTTAATTAAGTTTTTCTTGGGAGACGCGGCTGTAGGAGTATATTCAGCCGGATTTAAAATTGCAAGTATAATTAATGTTTTTATTAATACACCGTTCCAAATGGGCTTTTTACCAATAGCGTTTTCCCAAGTAAACAAACCGGATTCGAAAAGATTTTTTTCAAAAGTACTTACCTATAAAACTCTGTTATTGGTTTTTGTAGTAACTGTTTTAACTTTTTTTAGTGGAAATATTCTTGAGGCAATAAGCAACAAGAAAGAATATTTAGAAGCAATACCTCTTATCCCCTTAATAGGATTTGTTTTTATTTTTAAGGGGATACAATATGTTCTTGTGCTTGGGTTCCATTATGTCAACAAAACAAAATTTAGTGCCTATATTGTTTTTAGCGGTGTAACAATAGATGTATTGTTAAACTTTCTTTTTATACCTAAGATCGGAATTTTTTCTCCGCCTATTTCCATGATTATATCTTATATTGTTATGATTATGTTAACTTACCACTTTGCACAAAAGGAATTTTTTATTCCTTATGAAACAAGAAAAATTATGGCATTGCTTTTAATGGGTGCGGGATATTATATAATCAACATTGAAATAGAAAATTTTATTTTGTGGACAGAGGTTTTAATAAAAATAATTTTACTTGCGGTATTCCCTTTGCTTCTATTTTATTTTAATTTTTTTGAAAAAATTGAATTGCAAAGAATAAAAGGAAGTTGGCAAAAATGGAAAAATCCGTTAGAGTGGAAAAAAAACTTCGGCAAAATTAAAATCAAATAGGGTAACTTTATGTTAAACCGCAAAGCGTATTTGTTTTTTTTATTTCATAAATCTTACGATAATGTGAAGATTTTTCATCTCGTTTTTTTGTCTTTTTTTATCCTTTTTCAATCTGTTTTTTCGCAACAAATTAAGTATGAACTGTTCCCGAAAGGGCAAAATTTTATGCCGTTAAAAGCCAATTATCAAGAAGCTCGGATGGGAATTCTCTATTATCCGGATAACGGATATTTAAAAGTAGATATCGGGAATTCTTCCGACTTATTTGCGTGCTTTTTTTCAAGAAACGATAAATTAACTATTGCAATTGATTTTATGGCTTATGCTCTTTCCACGAATTATTCCGGCAAGCGTTTGCAAATAGCGGTGCTCGACGGTTTTTTTGGCGGGCATTTAGCTTACAGAACAGTTTCCGAAAAAAGAAATTTGCTTTTCCGTTTTCGTATAATTCACAACAGTGCTCATTTTGTTGACGGGCTTTGGAGCCCCGCTCTAAAAGATTGGATTGGGGAGGAGAAACCTATTCCGTTTACGCAAGATTTTGGTGAGTTAACGGTTGCCGACGAGTTGCTTTCTAATTGGGGCAATGCTAAATACTATGGCGGTATCGGGTATTCTACGCTTGTACGCCCGGCAGAACTTGAAAAGTGGTGGGGCTTTGTCGGTTTAGAGATTAATTCGGATAAAATTTTAGGAACGGTTTTACAAAAGCCGGTTAACATTTATTTTGCATCTCACAATTCTTATGCCGGTAAACCCGATTACAATATTAGTACAAATAATATTTTGGGTGTAAAGTTCGGTGAATGGTACGGAAAAGGAGTAACCGTTTATCTTAATTACTATTATGGAAATCATAAATTTAGCGAGTATTATTTTAAACGTGTAAGTCAGTTCGGAATCGGGTTTAGCGTGGATTTCTTTTAGTGTTTGTCAAAATCTTTTTACTTAATACTCCATAAAATCCACAAAACAATTATAAGATTTGGGATAAATTTTATTACATATTGATTTATTCCGTTTTGTTGCATCTTTCTCAAAAACCTATCCCACCAAAGGAAATCCGGTCCAATATGATTTAATTTTTTGCCCATTGCCAAAGTTACAAACAAATCGTGTGCAAAAGAACGAATACCAACCGCAAGCAATATCATTTGAAATGCAAACAATAAATTTTCCGTTATTAAGTAGACTAAAATTGCAAATACAATTTTAACAAGGGCTTTTTCCAAAGCATCGAACAAGTGCCATTTTAATTCGTACTTAACAAAGTCGTTTTTAATTTCGGAAAATTTTTCTTTGCCGAGTTTCTCTTTCATTAACTTTGTTTCCAATGCAAAAGCTCCGTCATGGCTCCCTTCAAAATAGTAATAAAGAAGCCAAAATATTATTGATGCAATAAAAATGTATAATTCCATTATTTGTTTTTCTCCGGAATAAATAAAGTGTTGTAATTGGTTGTTATAAAATTAAAAATTTTTTCGGCAATAATTTTATTTGCAACGGGGGAATAGTGCCGCTTCATAAAAAGTTTGTTAATGCCATATTTATCGGCATACTGTTTAAGTGAATCGTAAGGCTCAACAAATTTGTTTCCCTCTTTTAATTCGGAAAAAAGTTTATCATAAATGAACTTTTGATTGTACATAAATTTTAAAAATTTTCCCGTTAAAAAATCTAAATCGTTTTTTACCGGTAAATGTACGGGAACAAAATATTTCCCTTCTGCGGTTACATCATTTTTAAATTGAGTAATTAATTTATATGTAATCTTATAACTTTCGCTTTCAGGCTTATAATAATCTATTTCGTTAAAAATCTGTGAAAGGGCGGAAACAACAAAGGAAACGGTTTTGCTGTAATAAAAAATATTCGACGAATAATTTTCGCGAGAATAAAACCCTTCGTAGTTTGCAAATTTCCAATTGTGAAAATTCCTAATAATATCAACGGTTTTTTCAATATGTTTTATGGGATTACTGATTTTTACCAAAGCTCCCTTACGCAAAACAAAACGAGGTTTGGAATACGGGATTTTCGTAATAAAATAATAGAACGGTCTTAAAATATTTATATGTCGTTTTACATTTTCAAATTGTACCCCCAGAATAATAATATCAGGATTGAATTTTTTCTTTGTTGATTGCCAGCGCAGATAAGCCTGGTCAATTCCGTATCCGCTTACACCGAAGTTAATTACTTCAACATCAAAATTCTTTTTTGTAAAAAGATGTTGCAGATAATATCCGATTGTATTTTCAAAAGGGACTTCATCTCCGTGCGAATATGAATCCCCGAAAATTGCAATTCTTATTCTCTTTCCCTTTGCATATTCAATATTCGTTGTTTCACTGCGAATAGCATCTTTGTTATAAATATAAATGTTGTTTTTCCCTTTATAGCAAGGGCTTGGTAACCATCCCAACAAAGTATCCGGCACAAGTCGAACGTTTTTAAATTTTCGAATTGGTTTTGTATTATAGATGCTGTCGGCAACTTTATGTTGCAAAAGTGCGTTTATCTTTTTTTCAGTTTCATGTATTGGAAGTTTGTACGGCTTTAAATGAATATAGTTTAAACTCATATTCCCGTCGGAATCTGTAACCGTTAAAAAAGAGATTGTGATTTCAACCATTGCAAATAACAGCAACAGAGTAAAAACCAATAGCAGTAATTTTTGCTTCATCGTTATTTAATATATTATTCTAAAGTAAGCGATTCAATTTGAAAGCGGATTTTGTTCGAAAACAATTTGAAATAAAAATCGTTATTTTCATACCACTTAAATTTTAAATATCATACAAAGATAAAAAATAGTATTGGAAAAATTAGTTAGAAAACGAATTGTTACCGTCGGTAAAATTTTTATCGGGATAGGATTAATCATTTTTTTAACTTTTTATGTTAAGCCGGAAAAAATCTATTTAACATTTATTCGGGCAGATAAAGGATGGTTGATTGTTACTGTTTTATTATTGCCGTTAAATTTGTTTCTCCAATTTTTAAAATGGAAATTACTTTCGGATGAATATTTCAGTATTAATAATAACAAGGCAACGTTGCTTTCTCTTTTTTACGGAATAAGCGGGGGTATTTTTACCCCTATGAAATCGGGAGAATATTTTGCACGCGCTTTGCCCTATCCTAAAGTAAAAATGCTGGATGTTATTCTTGCAACGGTTGTCGATAAATTAGTTCCCGTCCTGTTTGTTTTATTAATAGGCGGAATGTTTTTTATTATTTATCTGAAAAGTTTATTTGAACTTTCGGTTTTTGCAACGGTTTTGTTTATTGTTGCGTATAAAATTATACTTTTATTGATTCTTTTTCTGTTGCTCGGTAACGGTAAATTTTCTGCAAAGTTAAAAACTCAATTAAAAACCAAAAAATATTTTGCACGGATATTTGAAAGAGTAAGTTTCTTAAAGAAAATATCTCCTGAAATATTCGGCAAAATTATTATAATCTCTTTTTTGTATCATTTAACATTTACTTTACAGATGAGTTTTTTGCTTATTGCTTACAGCGGAGTTTTCAATTTGCCGTTATTTTTCTTTGCAGCCAACTTGATAATTTTTGCACAGATTGTAATTCCTCCCGTAGCTTTCGGAGAAATAGGTGTGCGGGAAGGAACCGCAGTATATTTGTTGCATAATCTCGGATTTTCCGCTGCCGTAGGTTTTAATGCGGCAATAAGTTTGTTTGCAATCAACTTATTATTTCCTTCGGTTGTCGGATTAGTGTTATTATTAAAACGAGGATAATTTGTTAAATCTTTTTTTATTACTATTTATCGGGTTACTCGGGTTCTATTATTGGTTTATAAAAAAGATTAGAACCGGTTTGAGTAAATTGGATTATTATAAAACCCGATACGGAGGAGAGGAATTTATCAGCGTTGTAATACCTTATAGGAACGAAACGGAAAACATTGTGGATAATCTCAAAAGTTTGGAGTCCCAAAGTTTTCCCGAAAACAAATATGAAGTAATTTATGTTGATGATTTTTCTGAGGATGATTCCGCAATAAAACTTCGAAATGCCGTAACAAAAAAGAATGTTAAATTATATTCCGTGAAAAATTCCGGCTTGAAAAAAGCACATAAAAAGCATGCAATAGAATATGCTCTTACTAAGGCAAAAGGAAGCATTATCCTCTATACGGATGCCGATTGCATTGTTCCACCGGATTGGATTTCTGCAATGGTAGCCGGCTTTGAAGAAAATACGGCTTTAATTTCCGGACCTGTAAAATTTAAAAGTTCAGAAACACTTTTTGATAAATTGCAAGCACTGGAATTTGCCGGGCTAATTATTGCCGGTGCGGGACTAATTGCAAACAAAACACCAATGATTGCGAGTTCGGCTAACCTTGCTTTCAGAAAAAAAGTGTTTGATGAAGTTGGCGGGTACAGAAATTTAATGAATTTATCTTCCGGCGATGATGAATTACTTATGCAAAAAATTGCGTATGATACGGATTACGAAGTTAAATTTTGTTTTGATAGTGATGCAGTGGTTGTTACAAAACCCAATGATAGTGTCGGGGAATTTAGTCAGCAACGAAAACGTTGGGCAAGTAAAGGATTTTATTATCAAAACAAAAAAATAATTTTTCAACTCGTTTTTATTTTTTTCTTTTATCTCGGTCTTATAATACAGCCGATACTTGGTGTGTTTTGGTCTCCAAAATTTTTACCGGTTCTTGCGGTTTCATTTTCGGTTAAAATTATTATTGAATATTCCGTTTTGAAAAAAGGAGAGGGGATTATTCTCGATAAAATTTATTTCCCGTTGTTTCTGTTGGCGGAAATTTTGCATATCCCTTATATAATTTATGCATCGATTTCAGGATTATTCGGTAACTTTTCATGGAAAGGTAGGGAATTAGAGCGATAAGATGCAAAGGAAAAAAATTAAATATGTTCCGCCCGTGCTATTTCGTAAACTGTTTCCCACAACAATATGGAACGCCAAAACCGATAAAATACTTCTAACCTTTGATGACGGACCTAACGAGGTTACAACTCCGCTGATATTGGCGGCATTAAAAAAACATTCCGTAAAAGGAGTTTTTTTCTGCGTGGGAGAAAACATTTTACGATACCCCGAAATTACAAAAGAAATAATCAAACAAGGACATATGCTTGCAAATCATACAATGACCCATAGAAAAATTTTTCTTTTTAATGATGAAGCGGAAAACGATATTGCCCTTTGTTCACAAGCAATTAAAGATATTACGGGTACATTGCCTCGTTATTTTAGAGCACCATACGGACGAATAGGTCTCAGAACGGAAAAATTATTGAATCGTCAAAGTTTGATAAACGTAATGTGGAGCTTAATCCCATACGATTACAAAAATGATTTTAATATTATTAGTTTTGCAGTTAGTAATTATTTAACAAATAATTCAATAGTGGTATTGCACGATAATGTAAAATCAAAAACGATTATTAAAAAGGCGATTGATTATATAATTCAAGTAAGTGAACAAAAGGGATTTACAATAGGAGAGCCGAACGAATGTTTGAAATAATCTTTCTTGTGATACTTTCTTTATATTTTGTTTTTACTGTTGCCGTAATAATAGGTGCTGCAAAAACTTTTCCTAAAAAGGGGGAAAACAATTTGCCCTCTGTCTCCGTTATTGTTGCTGCACGAAACGAAGAAAAAAATATTGTCGAAACTCTTAAGTCCCTCGATAAATTGGATTTTCCCGAAAACAAACTTGAAATAATTATTGTTGATGATAACTCTACCGATAATACCGGTAAAATAATAGACGAGTTTATTTCAGGAAAAAGTAAGTTTAAAAAAATCATATCAATTAAGGGAAAAAAAGGATTAAAAGGGAAAACCTTAGCCATTGCTAACGGAATTGAGCATGCAACTAATGAAATAATATTAACCACGGATGCAGATTGTGTGGTCTCGTCTTTGTGGGCTAAGCGATTGGCTTCCTATTATTTTGATGAAAAAGTTGCAATGGTAAACGGCATAACCAATCAGTTTGACGATACACTTTTTTCGGGAATGCAATCGGCAGATTTTATCTATTTGCTCACAACGGCAAGCGGTACAATAAACATGGGCTTGCCTATGAGTTGCATCGGTAATAATATGTCTTATCGTAAATCTGTTTACGAAGAGATAGGAGGATATGAAAATCTTGATTTTTCCGTAACGGAAGATTTTAAATTATTGATGGCTATTAACAAATTAAAAAAATATAAAATTATTTATCCAATCGATAAAGATAGTCTGGTTACCTCCAAAGCATGCGTTTCTTTGCGAGAATTGTATCATCAAAAAAAACGTTGGGCAGTTGGCGGCTTGGATAGCGAGCCTGCCGGAGCTGTTCTTATTGCCACTGCTTTCTTTACAAATTTAATGATGCTCCTTTCGCCTTTCTTTTTCTCAAAATCGGTCTTCACGCTCTTTCTTTTTAAAATTATTATTGATTATTTTTTCATTACTCCCGTATATCAAAAATTAGGATTGAAACTACAACTAAAACACTTCCTTCTATTTGAACTTTATTATATAATTTATGTTGTTGCAATGCCCGTAATACTCCTTTTTAATCGAAAAGTAAAATGGAAAGGAAGAGAATATGCAAAATAAAAAACATTCCCCCTTTCTTCATGTTTTGCTTTTTTTTGTTACGGTAGCAACTACGTTAATTGCCGGAGCGGAATGGATAACCGGTAAACCCGGTCCGTTTGATATTTCGGAGTTGAAAGTGGCACTTCCCTATACCGTTTCAATCCTTTTTATTCTCGGTGTTCACGAGTTCGGTCATTATTTTGCAGCACGTTTTCACAAGGTAGATGTAACGTTGCCCTACTTTATCCCTTTCCCGCCTCTTGCCGGGTTTCTTAATTTCGGAACAATGGGTGCTGTAATCAAAACACGTTCGTCTGTTGTTTCAAACAAAGTTATGTTCGATATTGGTGTTGCCGGACCTATTGCAGGATTTTTTGCAGCTTTAATTGTATTAATTTACGGTTATCTGAATTTACCCGATGTTAATTATTTACTTGCAATACATCCCGATTATTTTTCTCCGGATTATGGTCATGATGCAATTGTGCTAAAGTTCGGAAGTTCATTGTTGTTCGAATTTTTTAATTATATTTTTAACACTCCGGATAATTTTATACCCCCCATGACGGAAATTTATCACTATCCCTACTTAATTGCCGGATGGTTCGGTTTGTTTGTTACATCCATGAATATGATTCCCGTAGGGCAACTTGACGGCGGGCATGTTGTTTTCGGGATGTTCGGAGAAAAGAAACACGAAATAATTGCTTCAATTTTTATGATTATTCTTTTAATCTTCGGGTTTACCGGTACGTTGGACGCATTGTTGGGCTTAGGCCTTAATTTCGGGTGGACAGGCTGGTTGTTTTGGGCATTACTATTAAAATTTGTAATTAAGATAAAGCATCCGCCGGTTTACATTACGCAACCGTTGAGTAAAACCAGAATGCTGTTCGGGTATTTTAGTCTTTTTATTTTATTTGTTACATTTTCTCCTTCGCCCTTTATTATTCAATTTTAATAAAATATTTATCACTTGACAATAGAAATTCAAGTATTTAACTTTTACAATCTAAAAAAAAAGGAAATGCTTTATAGAAAAAATTGCTACCATTATTATTTTTTTTGATTTTATTTATACAATTTAATATGATTTTCGCAGAGCGATTTTTCTAAAAGATATTTTCTGTTTTTCCCTTTCCTTAGAATAATTACCTCTGTAATATTTTTAATTAACAGGTAAATCTATGTATAAACTATTACCAATTTGGGCTTTAGCCGTTTTATTTTTTGCTTGCGATAGCATTGAAGACGGTGTAATAGATCCGTACAATACCGAGTATAGCAAAGTTACAATTGATGCTCCTACCGAAATAAAATATGTTGATGAAACTACGGAATTAAATACCTCGGTAACATTTTCGGAAAAAGGAAAAATTTCGGCCGTATGGATTAAAGTTGCATCGGTTGACGGAAGTTATGTTATTACGTATCACACGGATATGAAAAATTTAAACGGCAATAAATATTACGCTTCCGTAAAGATGAAACCCGATATGCCGAGTTTGGCATATGCAATAGATTATTATTTTTCAACGGAAATACAACAAGGTAAAAAAATAGCTTCCTATATTTTTAATTACGATAATTCGCAAAACAACGTTCCTCCCGAAATATCTAATCCGCTCTTTTACTATACTAATTCCGTACCGGCGTTGTTGGATACAATTAAAAATGAAAAAGAATTTTTGTTAACGCTTAATGTAAAAGATGATAACGGGTTGGCGGATATAGATTCTGTTTATACTGATTTATATAATTATCAAGATACCAACAATGTAAAAGTTACCAGAATAGAACTGTTTGATGACGGCAAAATTGATGAAAGCGGAGATAAAATTGCCGGCGACGGAATTTATACGCGTAAAGGATATTTCCCTGCTTACTCTGTCGGTAAACGGAAATATTTGTTTGTTGCAAAAGATAGAGCCGGATTAATAAGTAATACCTTAACTCATAATTTTGTGGTGATTAGATGATATATAAAATATTAATATTTGTTGTTTTTTCTTCTGTGTTGTTCGGACAGTACAATCCCTATACTTATAGTTTGGAAGAAAAAGAGATTGCAAAAATAAGTAGCATTACACCGGCAAGTAATTCCATACAAGATATTATTGTTGATAATAATTTGATTATTCTCGGAACATCAAGAGGTATAAGCATTTCCGAAAATAATGGTGAAGATTGGATAAATTTTTATAACACGGCTCCTTTCGGTACTGACGGAACAACGGCAATAGGTTATAATAACGGTGTAATTTGGGCAGCAACCGGACGAACAACACAAGTTGAAGGCGGAAGTTATTTGCCCGAAGGCACCGGACTGAAATATTCTGTTGATAACGGAACAACATGGACATCAATCATGCAACCCCTTGATGATGAAGGAGATTCGCTAATTACATACGGAATAAACACAATACGTGCATTGCCTGTTACCGTTGCAATAAGTAATATTACTTACGATATTGCATTTACAAAAAACACAGTTTGGATTGCCTCTTTTGCCGGTGGCTTGCGCAAATCAACAGATATGGGCAAAACTTGGCAAAGAGTTGTTTTGCCTCCGGATACCCTTAATTCTATTAGTCCTAACGATACTCTTGATTTTTCTTTACAGCCGGTTGCCGGAAAGTTCGGCCCCGAATCTTGGCTTAATCATAGAGTCTTTTCCGTGCTTGGCGTTGATGACTCAACTATTTATGTTGGTACTGCCGGCGGAATAAATAAATCTACCGATAATGGTGTAAGTTGGGTTAAATATTCTCATCAAAATCAAACCAATCCCATAAGCGGAAATTTTGTTGTGGCATTGGGTAAAGATAATTCCAACGGCTCTGTTTGGGCTGCAACGTGGAAAGCTGAAGACCTTAATGAATTTTGGGCTGTTAGTTTTACCGAGGATTGCGGCAACAATTGGAAGGTTACTCTTCCCGACGAGCACGCACATAATTTCGGATTTAAATATTTGGATAACGGCGGTTCGCATGTTTTTGTTCCTACTGATCACGGAATTTTTCGTTCCGCCGATAAAGGGATAAGTTGGCAACAACCCACCGAAATAAAGGATAATATTACAAACATCTCAATTGGAACTAATATCTATTATGCGATGACGGCTGAAAAAATTTCCGTAAGCGATTATTATATTTGGATTGGCTCTAATAACGGGTTAGCAAGGTTAACGGAAGGAAGCAATGATTATTGGACGGGAGAATGGAAGGTATATCTTGCGTCAGATGATATTGAAAACAACGAAACGTATGCTTTTCCTAATCCTTTTTCTCCTTCTCAAGAAAAAATAAAAATAAAATATACGGTCCCGGACGATACCGAGGTAACAATACGAATAATGAATTTTGATATGCAACTTGTAAGGGTACTCATACAAAATGCCGGACGTGGAATTGGCGACCATTTGGAATATTGGGACGGTAGAGATGAAATAGGGGAGATTGTTAAAAACGGTGTCTATTTTTATAGAATTGATGCAACCGTATTTAAGGAACCGCTTTTCGGTAAAATTATGGTGTTAAGATGATGAGAAAAAATATATTTGTTGCGCTTCTGTTTTTTACTACGGCTCTTCTTGCCCAATCAGTTCAATATACGGAAATGGCAAATATGCCCGGAGCTTTTGCCAGAACGGGTTTCGGAGCAAGAGGAATGGGAATGGGGAATGCACTTTCATCTGTAATTAATGGTGAAATGGCAACTTATTATAATCCGGCTCTTTCTGTCTATCAAACCGGTAATTCATTTCAAACGTCCTATTCCGTTTTGTCTTTGGACAGAAATCTTAACTTTCTAAGTTATACTCGTAAGTTCGTTCTAAAGAAAAAGAAAAATAAGTTCTCAGGTAAAAAAAGAATTGCCGGAATTAGTGTGGGAATAATAAATTCTGGGGTTTCTAATTTTGCGGAACGTGATAACCAAGGAAATGTTACAGGTAAGTTAAAACCTACCGAAAATCAATTTTATCTCTCTTTGGCAAATCAGTTCTCCGAAAAATTATCGATAGGGTTTTCCGCCAAATTATATTATTCAAAATTGTACGACAAAGTTTCAACAACCACTTTCGGCATTGATGTAGGTATTCTTTACCGTGTTGTTACCAACATAGCGCTTTCTGCCGTGGTAACGGATTTACTCAGTAAATATGAATGGGATACAACACCGTTATACGGACAAGACGGCATAAACGGTATTGATGATAAATTTCCTCTCCTTATTAAATTCGGAGCATCTTATTTTTTACCTGATAAAAACTTAACTGCCTCGGTTGAATTTGAACATAGCAATGTTGGTAATAATTATCTTCGTTTTGGTTTGGAATATGGAATTTATAAAGGCTTCTTTATTCGCGGAGGAATTGATAAATTTGATTTGAGCAATATATTCGTTCCTACTAGACCCGCATTTGGCTTTTCTTATTTACACGATTTTACATCACTTATTATGGGGGTAAATTATGCTTATGTCCTTGAGCCCTATTCGTCTTTTGACAAGCATATTATCGGAATAGATATTAATTTTTAATTGAAAATTTTAGGAATTTTATGAGAAAAATATTTTTGATATCGTTAATAAGTTTTTTACCCTTATTTGCTCAAACAGCCGGTAACAGCGGTGCGGCTTTCCTTAAAAACGGTTTTGGTGCCCGTAATATTGCGATGGGAGATTTAGGCGTTGCCGGGGTTAACGATTTAACGGCGTTGAATTATAACCCGGCATTACTTTCCGGATACTCCGCACCGCAAATTATGCTCACGTATAACAAGTCGATTCAAGATCTTAATACACAATTGGTCGGGGCAAGTTTTAATATCTTGGGTTTGCCTTTTGCCCTCGGAGTAAATAATACATCTGTTTCCGAAATTGAAGTGAGAACAAGTGCTACGGACGAACCTATTGCAACGTTTAATGCACATTATATGTTTACATCCGTTTCTACGGGATTTAACGTAGTGGATAATTTTTCAATTGGTGGAACGGTTAAATATATCTACGAAAATTTATTTTCCGACGAGGCGGATGGATTCGCTTTTGATTTAGGCCTCTCTTATAAAGGAATTGTCGAAGGGTTGGAATTCGGGGCATCGTTGAAAAACATAGGAACACTCTCCGAACTAAGAAACAAAGCAACAACGCTTCCAACCGATTTGCGAATCGGAGCGGCGTATTCTACGGCTGCGAAAGTTATTGAAACGAAATTTAGTTTTATAGGCGGCGTTCAAAAATATTTGGAAACGGATGATTCCCACATCCATATTGGTGCCGAAGCATATTACAGTAATACCGTGGCGATTCGTTTAGGGTATATGACCGGATACGAAGCTAAAGGCTTAACCGCTGGATTGGGTTTGTACTGGCATGGCATAAATTTCGATTATGCTTTTACGCCCTACTTATACGGTCTCGGAACTGCGCACACAATATCTTTAATGTATTCATTCAATTGATACTTTTATGGAAATAATAAAATACACGGAAAAGTGGAAAGAAAAATGGGATAAATTTGTTGAGGAATCCAATAACGGAACACTATTCCATTTACAAAAATTTTTCGATTATCACAGCCCCGGCAAATTTAATTTCAATCATCTAATCTTTCTTGAAAAAGGAGAAATTGTTGCCCTTCTTCCAGGAGCAATGATAGGAAGTAAATTCGAATCTCCCATAGGCGCAAGCTATGGCTCCATAGTTACCAAAGATATCAAATTTGCAAAAGCAATGAAAATTGTTTCCACGCTTTTGGATTATGCCAAGGCCAACGGAATTACGGAGTTTGAACTTACAGCCGCTCCGGTTGTATACGAAGATAAGCCAAATCAGAACCTCGATTTTGCAATGCTGTGGCAAGGATTTCATTATTCCTTACATTACATAAGCAGTGCCATTAAGTTAGATAAAAATGTTGATATTATTTCCCGTTTTCAACCTACCGTTCGCAGAAATATTCGTAAAACTTTTCGCAATTCCGATATCAGAGTTGAAATAAACGAACACTACGAGCAATTTTATCCTATCCTTTTGGATAACAAAGCACGCCACAACGTAAAACCGACACATACTTTAGATGAATTGTTGCGATTAAAAAAACTATTACCCGAACATCTTAAACTATTTATGATTTATTATAAAGATATTCCTATCGGCGGTTCGTTGATGTTTTTTGTTAACAAAACTTGTGCCCTCTGTTTTTACAATATGCTCGATTATAAATATGAGCACTTAAAACCAATTCACAGAATAATGTATGAGGTGGTTAAATACTCTACCGATAAAGGTTACAGCTACGTGGATATCGGAGTTTCCCAAGATACATCGGCGGAAAATCCGATGACACCAAGTATGAGTTTAATTGAATTCAAAGAAAAATTTGATGCCAAAACTGTTATGCGTAATACTTTGTCTATTAAATTATAATTCTGTTAACAAGCGTGACAAAGCAAAAAAAAATATCGATAACAATCGCCTTCCTCGGTAATGCAAATTACGATACGCGTGTTACAAATCTTGCCGATTCTTTAACGGCTGACGGAGTAGATGTAAAGATAATTTCTTTCGATTGGAAAACTCCTGGGTTTACTTCCGTTTCAGGAAATAGATCCGTCTTTAAATTAACGAAAAAGAAAAATCCTTTCGGATTCTATCTGAATTTTATCATTATTCTTTTCAAGGAATTATTAAAAACGAAATCTTCAATATATTTTGCCGAAGATATTCAAACACTTCCGATTGTAACCTTTATAGCAAAATTACGCAAGGCAAAAGTCTATTATAACAGTAGGGAGTTTTATGCATTCCTTGCAGGATTGCGAAATAAACCTAAAACACAAACCGTTATTAGAATGTTGGAAAAGTTCTTTATTAATAAAGTGGATAAGGTTTTGGTTACCGGTGAAAAAGATGCGGAGTTTTTAACGGAGTATTACGGAATTTCGAACATAGTGGTGATACGCAATCTCCCTTCGTTAAAAAGGGCGGATGCTCCGATGAATTTTAGAGAAATGTTAAATATTTCTGCCGATAAAACTATACTTTTGTATCAGGGAGTAATATTGGAAGGACGCGGATTGGAGCCGTTGTTAAAAGCTATGCAAAATGTAAAGATGTGCGAGCTTGTTATTTTGGGTGATGGAGAATTTAAAACAAAATACGAACAATTTGCCGTAAAATTGAAAATTGAAAAAAGAGTTCATTTTCTTGGCAATATTGAGCAGAAAAAATTAATTAACTATACCGCCGCCGCCGATATAGGCGTTGCTTTAATTGAAAACATAAGCAAAAGTTATTATTACGCATTACCCAATAAATTGTTTGAATATATAATGGCAGAGCTTCCGGTATTGGTTAGTAATTTACCGCAAATGAAAAAAATAACGGAAGAATATCAAGTCGGTTATGTTGTGGATTTAGAGCAAGATAATTTGACCGATGTGCTCAAAAAAATAACTGAAAACAAATACAATTTGATTGAGTATAAAGAAAACTGTATAAAAGCCAAAAAAGAACTCAATTGGGAAAAGGAATACGAAAAGGTAAAACATTTGTTAATTGGATAGAAAAAAATTATTCTTTATATTCTCACTCTAAATTTTAAGTTTGTCGGGCGCTAACTAACATGTTGATGCTCAACTCCGTCAGGTCCGGAAGGAAGCAGCGGTCGGTATTCAGCGTGTGTAGTTAGTTAGCTCGGCTTTTTTTTTAAGTTTTCGCTTATATTCCGAAAAAACATTCACTATTCAATCAAAAAAACTTTCTTGAAAATTCGTTATTTTTAATACTCAAAAGAGGATTTTAATGAACATAATAGAAGTAGAAAATTTAACCAAAATATATAAAGGACCTAAAGCAAACGGGGAAATTAAAGCTTTGGATAATTTTTCCCTTTCCGTTTCCAAAGGGGAAATTTTCGGATTGTTGGGAGCAAACGGTGCCGGCAAAACTACACTGATAAAAGTTTTGCTGGGTATTGTTCATCCTACCTTCGGCAGTGCAAAAATTTTCGGTAAAGATATTACGGATTTTTCAGTAAGAAGCAAAATCGGCTTTCTCCCCGAAAGTCATAAATTCCCTACTTATCTAACAGCAGAAGAAGTGCTCTATTATTTTGCGGAGTTGAGCGGTGTGGAAAAAAATGTTATTAAACAACGGGCAGCAAAATATCTTTCCCTTGTTCGTATCGAAAAATGGAAGAAAACCAAAGTAAAACAATTTTCCAAAGGGATGATGCAACGGCTTGGTTTGGCACAAGCAATGATGAATGACCCCGAGTTGATTTTTTTAGATGAACCTACGGATGGAATTGACCCCCTCGGTCGGAAAGAAATTCGTGATATTTTATCCGAGCTAAAAGAAGATGGCAAAACTATTTTTCTTAACAGTCATCTATTATCGGAAGTGGAAATGATTAGTACCACAGTGGGAATAATGAAAACGGGCAAACTTTTGCAATACGGGAAAGTGGAAGACCTTACAACCGATAAGGAGGTTTACATAATTGAAACAGCAACGCCGGTTAATACCGGATTGCTTCCTTCTTCTTTTGATAACATTAGTATCAAAGTGGAATCTCCGGTGAAAATAATTGTAAATGTAAAAGACAGTTTGGAACTGAATTTTGTAATTGACCATTTCAGAAAAAACGGGGTGATAATTAAAAACGTATCGCAAAAAAAAGAGACACTGGAAGAGTTGTTTCTTTCCCTTGTTGCAAATACTGAAGGAGGGGAGGAATGAAAAACGTTTTTATTATGGCGCTGCTAACTTTTCGCGAGGCACTATCCAAAAAGATTTTTCTTGTTTTCTTTTTGATCTCTACATTTGTAATAATTCTTTTTGCTTTGTTCACCTTTTCCGGCTCCGCGGTAAATTTTCATGCATCTTTTACGGTAAGAGGTAATTTAAATACAGATAACCCGATAGTAGGGGGAATAAAACTTTTTCTTATCTATCCTTTGTATGCGGGCGGAATGTTTCTTTCTATCTTTTCGGTTGTAGGTTTTATTCCGTCGTTGCTGGAAAAAGGGAATATAGATTTGCTCCTTTCCAAACCTATCTCCCGTGGTCAAATAATTTGGGGAAAATTTTTAGGCGGAACAGCAATGGTTTTTGCCAATGTTTTTTATGCCGTATTTATGTTGTATTTATTAATCGGATTTAAGTTTGATGAATGGGGTTTATCTTTTATACTTGTGGCTTTTACAATTACACTTGCCTTTGCCGCTATCTATTCGGTTATTATTTTGCTTGGTATTTTATGGGAAAATTCAACATTCTCCTTAATAGTTTCTTATTTAATCTTTTTTGTCTTTTCTCCTTTGCTTGGTAGTTTGCAAAATATGCAAGAGGCTAATTTAAAAAATGTTGTGTTAACTCTACTCTATTACATTGTTCCGCAAACCTCCGATATTTCTTCAATTACCACTAAATTGGTTTTAGGAAATTATAATTTCGGAATAGCGCCTCTTGTTGTATCTTCGTTATATATAATAATTCTTATTAACATTTCCATTTACATTTTTAATAAAAAGGATTACTAAAATTTTATCCCCGAAACTAATTTTTTTAGGATAGAATTTTCAAGTTGTTTACGTTTGGGTGTAAAAAAATAAAAAAAAGGATTAAAATGAGTAAAGAAAACGAGGTATCACTTAATGATTTGTTGGGCGAAGTTGCCCAACCCGATGAAGCCGATAAAATAGAACTTGTTGCGGTTATAGGTGCGGGTGTAATGGGGCAAGGAATTGCCCAAACAATTGCTTCGGCCGGAATTGATGTTATTATGATTGAAAAATCAATGGAAAAAGTTGAAGAAGCAAAAGAACATTTAACAAGAAACATGGAATATGAAATCTCGCGATGGGCAATGACAAAAAGCGAAATGAAATCCATTATGAGTCGTATTCAATGGTCTTTGGATATGAATGATGCCAAAGATGCCGATTTTATTATTGAAGCGGTTGAAGAAAATTTTGAATCGAAACAGCAAGTTATTTCCATTATGGATATTGTTGCCAAACCCGAAACAATTCTGGTTTCCAATACATCAACATTAAGTCTTACAAAAATTGCCGAAACAACCAAACGTCCCGAAAAAATTATCGGAATGCATTTCCTGAACCCTGTTCCGAAAGTCAATATTGTGGAAGTGGTAAAAGCATTGGAAACATCCGACGATACCGTTATGCGAACAAAAGCCTTTGCCGAAAAAATAGGTAAACGTCCGATTGAAGTTTACGAATATCCGGGATTTGTTACAACCCGTGTAATAGTTCCTTACCTTAATGAAGCAATGTACGTATTGTTGGAAGGAATTGCATCGGCCGAAGATATTGAAATAGCAATGAAGTTAGGTTACAATTTACAAATAGGTCCTTTGGAATTAGCCGATACCATCGGTTTGGATGAACTATTGCACTGGATGCAGGAATTATGGAATGCACTCGGCGAGCCGAGATACCGCCCTTGCCCGATTTTACGTCAAATGGTTCGCGATAGAAAATTCGGTAAAAAAAGCGGTGAAGGATTTTTTAAATATGATAAGGATGGAAATAAGATTGTAAGTGAGGAGAAAAAATGAAAGTATTAGTATTAAATTCCGGCAGTTCTTCTATCAAATATCAATTTATAGATACACATAATCAAGAAGCATTAGCAAAAGGTCAGGTAGAGCGTATCGGAATGAGCAGTGCGGTTTTAACTCATATTCCCAAAGGGAAAGAAAAGATAAAAATAGTTGGCGAAATTTTAGATCATACTTTGGCAATAGAATATGTTCTTGCCGTTTTACTTTCTCCCAATCACGGTGTTATTAAAGATAAATCCGAAATTGATGCGGTTGGGCACAGAGTTGTTCACGGCGGCGAAGATTTTTCCGGTTCGGTTTTAATTACAGACAGAGTAATGGAGGTTTTGAAAGATAATATAGAACTTGCCCCGCTCCATAACCCGGCAAACATAAAAGGTATAAAAGCGGCAAAATCGCATTTGCCAAACACTCCTCAAGTCGGTGTTTTTGATACGGCGTTTCATGCAAAAATGCCTCCTCATGCATATTTATACGGATTACCTTACGAGCTATACCGCCGTTATAAAATTAGGCGTTACGGCTTTCACGGAACGTCTCACAGATTTGTTTCGTTAAAAGCCGCCGAAATGCTAGGTAAACCGTACAACGAATTAAAATTGATTACCGCACATCTAGGGAACGGCGGTTCGCTTGCCGCAATTGATAAAGGCGTTTCCGTCGATACTTCTATGGGCTTTACTCCTTTGGAAGGGCTTATTATGGGTACTCGAAGCGGCGACCTTGATCCTTCTATAATTACTTACGTAATGGGTAAAGAAGGGCTCGAAATAAGAGAAATGAACGCTTTGCTTAATAAACACAGCGGCTTAATAGGTGTTAGCGGTGAAAGCTCAGATATGCGAGAACTGGAAGAAGCTGTTGCCGAAGGGGATAAAAGAGCTAAATATGCTTTTGACCTTTATGCATACAGAATAAAAAAATACGTGGGTGCTTACATTGCGGCTCTCGGCGGATTGGATGCGTTAGTGTTTACCGGAGGAATAGGCGAAAACTCTTCTGCGGTTCGTAAAGCCGTGTGTGAAAACATGGAATATTTAGGTTTAGAACTCGACCTCGAAAAAAATAAAAATGTAAATGGTCAAATGGATTTGGCTACGGATAATTCGAAGGTAAGAATATTAAGAATTCCTACAAACGAAGAACTTGTAATTGCAATGGATACCGAAGAGATAGTAAATGAACAATTACAATAATTATATATTATTAAACTTTCCGTATGTTTTTATGCGGGAAGTTTAATTTTATCGGATAACATTTAACAAATTTTATTAAAATGAATTTAAAATTAAAAAATAAAACGGTTCTTATTACCGCAGCCAGTAAAGGTATTGGTAAAGCAACCGCTGAGATGTTTGCTGCCGAAGAGGCAAATGTGGTAATTTGTTCAACCTGCAAAAAAAATCTGTTAACAGCGGTAAAAGAAATTGAAGAAAAAACGGGTTATGCCCCTTTTTTCAAAGTATGCGATATTAATAATTATAACGATATAAAAAAAACGGTGAAATTTGTTAAAGATAAATTCGGCGGGGTGGATATTCTTGTTAACAATTGCGGCGGACCGATTCCCGGTATATTTACAGATTTATCCGATTCCGACTGGTACAATGCCGTTGACCAAGTATTAATGAGTGTTGTTAGATTTAATAGAGAAGTATTGCCCGATATGATAGAAAATAATTGGGGGAGGATAATTAATATAACATCTCTTTCGGTAAAACAACCCGTAGATAATTTACTTCTTTCCAATGCCTTGCGTAGTGCCGTTACGGCAATGGCAAAAACATTAAGTAATCAAATAGGCAAGTATAATATAACCGTAAACAATGTTGCTCCGGGTTATACGCTTACTTCTCGTCTTGAGCAATTGGCTCTTAATAAGGAAAAGGAGACCGGTATGACTAAGGAGCAAGTATTTGCAGAGATGGCGGAAAAAACAGCAATGAAAAGATTGGCCGCTCCACACGAGGTTGCAGCAACCGTTCTTTACCTTGCTTCGGAACAGGCCGGCTATATTACCGGAGTTACTGTCCCCGTTGACGGTGGTGCAATAAAAGCTGCTTATTAGAAGTTTTTGGGGATAAATTAAAATTAGATTTTTACGAGGTGCAAAATGAAAAGGAATATTTTTCTTGTTATCATTATTTCCCAATTGCTTTTTCTAATCGGTTGTAAACAAAACGAATTACCAACCGAACCGAATTCTACTCTTCAAGGTGAATATTTCGGAAGTTTTTACGTAACATTTAATAATTATCATAATTCTTCGGAAAAGGTAACACAAACCGGTGAAATTGCATTTGTATTCAAAGATTCCGGATACAGTTACATCGGAGTAGTGAAAGATTCCGTAAAGGATACAATTAAGTTTGAAATAAAAGATTCAGGTAGATTTGAAAAGACGGGTAATCGTATAAATATGTATGATGTTTCTTGGCTTAAAATGAATCCGGGTTGGTTTAGCAGTTTATATTTAACCGATACTTTTTCAATTACAACAGAGGCAAATTGTTATATAATTACTCAAGAAAATGACTTTGCAAAGTGGAAAATAAATTTAATAAAAAAATAATTTTAATTTTTCGTTGAAACAATAATGTGAAAAATTTTACAATTATTTTTCTTTACTGAATTGTATAACCATAATAATTGCGAACAATAATTTTCTCCATAAACAGGAGACATAATGATAAAAGAGATTGAGCTTTCCGTTTTCCCTAAAAATTTAGGTGACGGAGCATTAATAAAAAAATTAGCTGCCAAGAAATTAAGAATTAATCCTTCCGAAATTACGGCTTTGCAAATTATCCGCAGGTCCATTGATGCCCGCAAAAAAAAACCGCAATATCAAATAAAAATTAAAGTTTTTGTAAATGAAATTATCACTGAAACAAAACAAGAATTCCGTTTTAAAGATGTTAGCAAAAGTAAAAAAGTAATTATTGTAGGAAGCGGGCCTGCCGGACTTTTTGCGGCATTAAAATTATTGGAGTTAGGATTAAAACCCGTAATTATTGAACGGGGTTACGATGTTCAAAAACGAAGACGTGATTTAAAAGCAATACAGCAAGAGGGTATTGTTAATCCCGATTCAAATTATTGTTTTGGCGAAGGAGGAGCCGGAACTTACAGCGACGGTAAATTATATACACGGTCCACAAAACGAGGAGATGTAAAGAGAATTTTGAATTTGCTTGTAATGCACGGAGCTAAAGAAGAAATTTTAATAGACGCACATCCGCATATTGGCAGTAACAAACTACCTAAAGTAATTTCGGCAATACGGAATACAATTTTAACTTATGGTGGCGAAATTTATTTTAAAAGTAAAGTAACCGACTTTATCTTTAATAATAATAAGCTTATTGGAGTTCTGGTTAACAATAAAAGCGAATTTGTTGCAGATGCGATTATCCTTGCAACGGGGCATTCGGCAAGGGATATTTATTATCTGTTGAATAAACATAAAATCAAGTTGGAGAATAAACCGTTTGCCATGGGGGTAAGAATTGAACATCCCCAACAATTAATAGATACTATTCAATATCATTCGGTAAATGCACGCCAATATCTTCCGGCAGCCGAGTATAGTTTGGCCTGCCAAGTCGATAATCGCGGGGTTTATTCTTTTTGCATGTGTCCGGGTGGAATTATTATTCCCGCCTCTACGAATACCGAAGAGCTTGTCCTTAACGGAATGTCGAGTTCAAGCCGTAATTCTCCTTTTGCCAATGCCGGCTTGGTTGTTAGCGTTACTGCAGATGATTGGCAACATCATTCCGCACACGGAGTTTTTGCCGGGTTGGAATTCCAAAAAGAGATTGAAAATATGGCGTTTCGATTCGGTGGAAATAATCAGAAAGCACCGGCACAACGTTTAACGGATTTTACCAATAACAAAATTTCTCAAACGCTTCCTGCAACATCTTACATTCCGGGAACAATTTCCGCTCCCTTACATAATCTGTTGCCGGAAGGAATTGCCAAACGTTTGCAACAAAGTATTTTTCAATTCAATAAAAAGATGAAAGGATACTACACGGAAGAAGCCCAAATACTTGCTCCAGAAACCAGAACAAGTTCTCCGATAAGAATACCGAGAGATGCAAAAACCCTTATGCATATTGAGATTGAGGGACTTTTCCCTTCCGGCGAAGGTGCCGGATACGCCGGCGGAATTGTTTCTTCAGCAATTGACGGTGAACGAAGTGCCGAAGGTGTGGCAAAGTTTTTAGGTAAATTGTATATATAGAAAGAAATAATAAATGGGAATATGTATGCATTACGATGAAAACAAAGAAAATGTAAAACGACGTCAACATTTTCGATGATGTTAATAATATCAAAACTGTATTCGAATCTTGACTTTTCAGTCCAAAATTAGCATCTTAATATATGGCGCAAAATTACTCTATCGAATCCTCGCTTGGCGGTGAAATATCCATTACTACCTATGGAAATGAAAATATTTCTTCCGTTCCGTGTATTATTTTAGTTCCCGGATATCAAGGATTTAAAGATTGGGGATATTCACATTATTTTGCGGATTATTTTGTCGGGCACGGTTTTTTTGTTATTACATATAATTCTTCGCATAACGGAATCGGTAAAAACAAATATGAAATTACGGAAACGGAAAAGTTTGCCGATAATACACTTTCCCGCGAAGTGCTTGAATTGAAGGACATTGTTAACGCATACGAAAAAAACAGTTTCGGGAAAATTACAACACCTCGGATAGGAATGGTAGGGCACAGCAGAGGAGGGGCAATTTCCATACTCGGCGCATGGAATTCAACAAGTGTTAAAGCCGTTACAACATGGGGCAGTATTTCCACCTTCGACAGATATTCCGAAAGACAGAAAGACTTTTGGAGAAAAACCGGATTTTTCCCTACAATAGATGCACATACAAAACGAAAATTAAAACACAATCTTATTGCCCTTGAAGATTATGAAAAACATAAAAACGGTTTGTTAAATTTGGAAAAAGCTGTAAGTAAATTAAAAAAACCGTTGTTAATTATTCATGGTAAAGACGATATGATTGTTAAAACAAAAGAAGCCGAAACCTTATACGGATGGGCGGATAAAAAAACTACCCGAATTCTTATTGTTGATGGAACGGGACACACATTCGGTTGCGTACACCCATTTAAAGGTTCCAATGAAAAATTCGATTTTATTCTAAAAACAACTCTCGATTTTTTTGATAAATATTTGAAATGACATTATTGGCGGTTTATTCATGGAAATTAAAAATGTAATTTTTATTCTTCTATTTATCTTCTCTTTCTCCGTTTTGTTTTTCAGTTTAAAAAAGAGACTCTTTTTTTTGAAAATAGGGAAAACGGAAAACAGATTTAATAATCCGTACGAAAGGATTTTTAATGTAATTAAAATTGTATTCGGACAATCAAAACTTTTAAGAGACCCTTTTGCCGGAGCTACTCATTTTATAATATTCTGGGGATTTATAATTTTTCTTTTTGCCGTTGCCGAAGCAATAGGGCAAGGATTTTATTCCGGTTTTAGTTTGGAATTTTTGGGAAGATTTTATTCCATTCTTACTTTTATGCAAGATCTATTTTCCGTTTTTGTTTTATTTGCAGTACTTTTTGCTCTATTCAGAAGACATATTTTAAAGGTGGAAAGGTTACCGAAAGGGAGACACGAACAATTGGATGCAACACTTATTCTGATTATGATTTTAATTGTTGTTGTAACAATGTTGGGGCAAAATTCCTCGCACCTTGCCGCAAACGGATTTAATTTTTCGCAGTTAGAATATCGGCCTGTTTCGCTTTGGTTCGGCAAAATATTTTATTACCCCCATTCACCGATTGCATCTGTCTTTTATGAAATATTTTGGTGGTTGCATATTTCGGTAATCTTTTTCTTTATGAACTATCTCCCTTATTCCAAACATTTTCACGTTTATATTGCACTTCCGAACGTTTATTTTTCCAGACTCCCCGAGAAGAAAATGATACTTAAACCGCTGGATTTGGAAGATGAAGAAGCGGAACAATTCGGGGTTGCAGATGTTGAGGATTTAACTTGGAAACAATTGCTTGACGGATATGCCTGTACCGAATGCGGGCGTTGTACTTCCGTTTGCCCGGCTGCTAATACCGGAAAACCATTGTCGCCTCGGGAAATAATTGTTAATATTAGAAAAAGAACGGAAGAAAAGGCTCCGTTAATTTTGGAAAGGAGAAAAAAAGAAGAGGTTTTAGAAAAAACATTAATACATAATTATGTTAAATCGGAAGAATTATGGGCATGCACAACTTGCGGAGCTTGTATGTATGAGTGCCCTGTAACCGTTGAACATGTTGATGCAATTGTGGATATGAGACAAAATCTTGTGTTAATGGAATCGGAGTTTCCCAAAGAATTAAATACGATTTTTAAAAATTTGGAAAATAATTTTGTGCCTTGGGCATTTAATAATCAAAATAGAGCCGAATGGGCTAAAGACTTGAATATTAAAACAATGGCTGAAAATTCCGAATGCGAAATACTTTTTTGGGTAGGTTGTGCAGGCTCGTTTGATGAGCGATACAAAAACGTATCCAAGGCATTTGCACAAATTATGCAAAAAGCGGGTGTGGAATTTAGAATTTTAGGTACGGAAGAAAAATGTTGCGGAGATTCCGCCCGTAGGCTCGGTAACGAATATTTAGCTCAAACCTTAATGCAAGAAAACATCGAAACTCTTAATAAATACGGAGTAAAAAAGATTGTTACCGCCTGTCCACACGGATTTAATATCTTAAAAAACGAATATCCACAATTCGGCGGTAATTACAAAGTCTTGCATCATAGCCAGTTTATTGATAACTTAATAAAAACAAATAAAATTTCTTTAAAATATGTCGGGAAAACAAGTAAATTAACTTACCACGATTCATGCTATTTAGGTAGGTATAATTCACTTTACGAAGAACCCCGTCATGCTTTGGAAAGTTTGAGAACAATTGAAATAATTGAACCGGAGAGGACGAAGGAAAAAGCTTTCTGTTGCGGTGCCGGTGGCGGCAGAATGTTTTTGGAAGAAGATAGTGAAATCAGAATCAATGAAAACAGAACAAAAGAATTATTAAGCACAAATGTTGATACAATTGCTTCCGCTTGTCCGTTTTGTATGACAATGATAAACGACGGCTTAAAATCTGAAGATAAAACGGAAAAAATTGCGGTTAAAGATATTGCGGAGATTGTTCTTGAACATATTAAATAACTTATTACTTAACTTAACTAAAACGATGGAGGACTCATGAGTCAATCATATCAAGATTTACAAGATCTGTTAAAAGGAATGGAAACAGATATTCAAAAATTTTACGAAAAAGGACAAGCGGCAGCTGGTACTCGCCTTCGTAAAGCTTTAAGCGAATTAAAGAAAAAAGCACAAGACATGAGAAACGAAATTCAAACAATCAAAGCGGAAAGAAAAGGATAATTTCGGGTTACTTTGATTTTTTACGCCGCCACTTAATTTATTCAAGTGGCGGCTTTTTTATTAAAATACGATGATTTTATTTAAATATGAATAATGCTTCTTTTATTATATTGTTTCTGTTTGTGTTTGTTTCGCTTCGGGCACAAAATAACAATGTTAACTCTCTTGAGTTTGCTTTTACCGGCGACATTATGTGTCATTCCACGCAGTTTAAGTTTGCCGCTGTCGGAAAAGATTCTTTCGATTTTAAACCGACCTATCGAGAAATAAAACCATATTTTGATAATTGTGATGTTGTTGTGGGAAATCTTGAAACGGTTGTTGAAGTTAAAGGCGTAAAATATTCGGGATATCCGGTCTTTAATACTCCCGAGGATTTTCTTGAAGGATTAAAATTTGCGGGATTCAATATCCTCTCTACGGCAAATAATCACGCTTACGATCTTAAAGAGAGAGGAGTTTTAAGCACAATTAATCATATTCATTCCGCCGGAATGGATAATGTTGGAACTTATAAAACCGAAAGGGGAAGAGATTCTGTTTGTCTGTTTGAAAAAAACAGGATAAAATTTGCAATTCTTTCATATACGTACGGAGTTAATTTATATACAATTCCCAATGAAAAATCTTTTTTGGTGAACAGAATTAATGAGGAATTAATAAAAAAGGATATTATTAATTACAGAAACGAAGGAGCGGATTTAATCATTCTGTTTTTTCATTTCGGGAAAGAATATGCAAAAGTACCCGACAAATTTCAGAAAGAATTGGTTGCCAAAGCGATTAAATTCGGAGCGGATATTATTATAGGATCGCATCCGCATACATTGCAACCGGTTAAATTTTTTAAATCGCAAGGAAAGATTGATACGGGCTTTACTGCTTATTCCCTCGGTAATTTTATTTCCAATCAAAGATGGAGATATTCCGACGGAGGTGCAGTTCTTAATTTTTCCGTGGAAAAAAATATGAATAACGGCAAAATAAAATTAAAATCGGTTAAATATTTGCCGATTTGGGTTTTTAAAGGATATACTGATAATGGTTCTGAGTATGTAATTTTACCGGCTGATACGGCAATAAACGATACACATTTCACATATTTACAAAGCAACGATTTAAAATTAATGCGTGAATGTTATTACGATACAAAAGAAATTTTGCAAAAAGAAACAAAAAAAATTTCAATAGATTCCATACCCGCAATCAGAAAAAGACAGAAAGCAAAAAAAATATCGGAACTTAATTGTTTTGTCGATATTCCTTTAAAAAACACCGAAAGTAAAAAAACAAATGCAACTTATATTATCATGGATTCTCTAAATGTAAAGTATCCTAAACTGCCTTTTAATATTAACTAAAAGATGTTTAAATTTATATATTTACAGTGATATTATTAACAATTTAGATAGGTTGAAAATGAAAAAAAATGCGGTAATTATTTTTATGTTCTTTTTTTTATTGATAGTTGGATGTAGTAAAACCGAACGGGACAATGAATATTATCAACTTGCTAAAAAAAGTTTAAACGAAAAAAAATATTATGATGCACTAAAATATTTTCAAAAAATTGTTGATGAATATCCTAAAAGTAAACATTATAAAGATGCATTATTACAAACAGGAGAACTGACTCAGGGCCTTGTTGACAAAAAACTTACTAAAAAAGAAGCCTATAAAAAAGCGATTGAAATTTATATAAAATTCCAAAAAAAATATCCCCAAGATGGCAAAGCTCCTCAAGCCCTTTTTATGATCGGCTTTTTGCAAGCGAACGAATTAGGCAAACTTGAAGAGGCAAAGGCAACTTACAATAAATTTTTGGAACTATATCCGAACTCCGAAATGGCACAATCGGCAAAAGCCGAACTCGAAAATTTAGGGTTGTCGCCCGATCAAATACTTGAACAAAAAATTAAAAACAATAAGTGAATAATAACACAAAACAAAGTGGAACCCGATTAACCCCTTCTCTTATTTCCAAGCTTAATTCTCTTGAATTAAAAGCTAAAATGGTTGTGGAGGGTTTTAAAGTAGGGTTACATCGTTCTCCTTATCACGGCTTTAGTGTTGAGTTCAGTGAACACAAGGCGTATATGCAAGGCGATCCCATTAAAAATATCGATTGGAAAGTTTACGGCAAAAGTGATAAACTTTTTATTAAACAATACGAAGAAGAAACAAATTTGTCGGCGAATATTTTGCTTGATATAAGTGGCTCTATGGATTACAAACATAAAGGGGAGATTACGAAATTAGAGTATGCCAAAATACTTGCCGCAAGTTTAAGCTATTTGATGATTTCGCAACAGGATTCTGTGGGGTTATCTTTTTATTCAGAAAAAATCAAAACATATTTCCCTCCGCGTTCCACAAAAATATATTTACAAACATTACTGAAAGAACTTGATAATGTTGTTGCTTCCGACAAAACAGAAACCGCCGAATCCCTTAATTCCATTGCGGAAAAGATAAAGAAAAGAGGCGTTGTAATAATAATCTCCGATTTTTTTGACAATGTGGATTCTATTTTAACAGCCCTTAAACATTTTAAATATAAAAAAAACGAAGTAATTGTTTTTCAAATATTAGACCCGGTTGAGAAAGATTTTGCTTTTGCGCAAGATGCTATCTTTGTGGATAAAGAAACTGCGGAAGAAATTACCACGCAACCCCATCAAATTCAAAAAGCATATCAAACGGCAATGAGAGATTTTTTGGAGAAATTAAAAAGGGAGTGCCTTAACAATAAGATTGAATATAACCAAATTGATACAACAACACCCTTCGATAAAGCGTTATTTGCTTACTTTAAAAAGCGAAGTAAATTAAATTAAAAAAAGGATTATTTATATTGTATAAAGTGTTGCCTTTTTTATACAGCAATCCATTTTTGAAGACAAATAAATGTTTTATGCAGAAATAATGTTTGTTTTTCTTTAATAATTGGGGAAAATATTAAAACAACATCTTGGCACAATCTATGTATAAAGATTGGAAAACAAACGGAGGATAAAATGAAAAACGGATTATGGATTTTTGTTTTATTTGTAGCAATTTCTTTTACGGGATGTTACACCAGCTTTTCCCCTCGCGATGCGGAATCGGAGGCCTACGGAAAATTAAGTAAAGGATTCTATGATTCTCCCGACATTGCTTCCGCTTATGATTCTTTAGACTTTGAAGAATATGGTTCTGTGGAAGAATATCCTCAAAATGATAATGATGTTACAGTTGTAAATAATTATTACGGTGATTCGTGGGATTCTCCTCCTCTCTATTATAATGATTACTCTTTTAGCGGCGGCTTCGGGTTTTACGGTGCATATTATGACCCGTTCTATTCTTCCTATTATTCTCCTTTCCATACGGTTTATTATCCCAATTATGCTTCTTCTTATATTAATGTGTACGGAGATGCTTACTTTGGCTGGTATTCCCCGAATTATTATGGTGGGAGATATTTTTCTCCTTCTCCCGTACGATACAGAACTTATCAAGTTGCGTCGTCGTATAACACCGGTTCTTCTTTACGTAATACAAGAGGAAGAACAACTTTATCAAGAAGAAGCCGAAATACTTCCGGCGGAATGGTTTCCCGAACAGGAAATTATGCTTCAGTAAATAGTGCAAGCAGACTTAAAGGTTTCGATTTGGATAGGGATTTGGTTGTTACAAAAAGAGTGAATAACAGTGAGAAAATTTCCGGTTCTTTACGCAATGCCGGCATAACAAAAACCGATAATGCAAGGTCGGTTTCAAAAAGAAGTACGAGTTTGTCCCGCAGACGCATTGCCGGCGAAAAAGGATACAGAATATTGGCAAGCAGATCAAGCAGCCGTGCTGCAAAAAGAACATACGGCAGAACACATCCGCAGAGTGTAAAAAACAAAAAAGTAAATAAAAGCAGAAGTAAAAGAACATATTCTTCCTCAAGAAGTTCAGGTTCAAGAAATTCATCATCACGCTCGTATTACAGGCCTCCATCTCGTTCAAGTAACAGAACGCCTAGTGTTTCGGGGTCTTCACGGGGCAGTCGCTCCGGTAGAAGTTATTCCGGTTCAAGAAGTCCGTCGCGAAGCAGTTCATCTTCATCACGAAGTTCCAAGAAGACGCGAAGAAGATAACGAGATTACAATTAGCAAATTAGTAACCATTTAACTAACACTTTTGTTGTTAAACAGGATTGTTGTGCCCATTAAAATTTTGAATTAAAAACGCAGGTGATAAAATGAAAAATAAATGGAAAATATTATCGCTCATATTATTAATGATTACATTCTCTGCAAATATTTTTGCACAAAACGAAAACGATGCGGTTCGCTTGGCTTTGCCGGGAGTTTTATCCAACGCCAGGGCTTTGGGAATGGGTAACGCTTATATTACAAACGGAGATGATTATTCGGCAATGTTTTTTAATCCAGCCGGGTTGGCTCTTTCCAACTATTCTCAATTAACCGGAAGTTTTTATCATCGCATTTATGAAAACAACTCAACTTTTTTCGGAGAGAATGATACATATAAAAATAATTCTACACAATTCGGGCAATTGGGTTATCTTTACAAAGCTCCCGCAACACGCGGAAGTTTGGTTTACGGATTCGGATACCAGCAGGATAAAGATTTTACTTCTTCCCTAAGTTTTGAAGGATATAATCCTAACGATAATTCCATGATTAAATATTTAACCGATAAAAATGATGATATCCCTTTTTTGCTCGGATTAAGTTACCCTTTGGTGGATGCGGATAACAATTATATTAAAGATACAACTCACATAAAAGGGGATTTAACACAAAGCGGAAATATTTTGGAAAGCGGAGGCATTAACCGTTACAATTTCGGAATTGCCGTTGAAGCGGCTAAAGGGGTTTTTATTGGCGGAAGTGTTAATTATTTATCAGGTACTTATAAAAACGAAAGAGAATATTATGAAGACGATTGGGATAATTTTTATGTTGATCCAACGGATATTAACGACCCTAACACTCGTGATTTTCAAACATTCTATTTAAATGATAAAATTGATTGGGACTTATATGCATGGGAATTTCGCTTAGGATTTATAATAGATTGGATGCATTTTATCCGGCTCGGCGGTTCCGCAAAACTTCCTACAACTTTTCATATAAAAGAAAATTATCTTATCAAAGGTTATTCCCAATTTGACGGGGATTATTTTATAGATTTGCTCCCCTCCGAAAGTATGGTAAGATACGAAATTAAAACTCCGTTGGAATTTTCACTAGGGGCATCAATAGATTTGTATTTACTTACGATTAATGCACAAGCAACTTTTATAGATTATACACAAATGGAATTTTCCGGCGAATTGAATCAATCTGCAATTGATGAAAACAACAGAGTTATTCACGATAATTTTAGAACGGTACTTAATTATAACATTGGTGCCGAAATGAAAATTCCTTTTACACAAATATTTGCACGAGCCGGTATTATGTATTATACATCACCTTACAAAGACGACCCTAAAGAATTTAATCGTGTTTTTCTTAATGCAGGTGCGGGAATTATTGCAGGTAATGCGTTTAAGTTCGATGTAGCTTACTCCTACGGTTTCTGGAATACATACACGGATAATTATGGATATGATGAATCACGTATTTATCAGAGTATTAATTCGCATACATTTATGCTTACAACAACAATTCTATTCTAAAAGATAAAAACAATAATCACGACACAGAATTAGGTAATTATACAAAAAATTTGCAATGCTATTTTTCTTCCTCTATTTTTGGATTATTAAAAAAAATACTTGTGAAATATTATTTTAGGAAAAGTTTATAAAATAGAAAGTAAAGATTATTACGTCCTTAATGAGAACGGAAATTCAATAATTTGTCGCCTTCCGGGAAGATTTAAAAATAAATACCATTTAAAACAGAATAAGCAATATATACTTGATATTGTTGCTGTTGGAGATAAAGTAAAAATTTCGCTTAATAACGACGGGCGTGGAGAAATTATCAAAATTTTCGAAAGGGAAAATTATTTTTCCCGTAAAGCCCCTGTGCTTAAAGGAACGGCAGGTAAAGGTGAACGCCTTGAACAAATTTTTGCTGCAAACTTGGATAATGTTGTAATTGTTTCTTCGGCAAAAAAACCGAAATTCAACAATCGTCTGTTAGACAGAATAATTGTTGGAGCAGAAAGTTCAAATATTAATCCGATAATTATAATTAACAAAAACGACATCGGCTCGGAAGAAGAGATTAAATATTGGGAAGAAATCTATTCCGACTGCGGATATTCCGTTATGATTACTTCCGTAGTAAAAAATTACGGACTTTACGAATTAAAAGAAAAGTTACAAAACTCCATCTCTCTTTTTTGCGGGCAATCCGGTGTTGGAAAATCATCTTTGCTTAACGCCCTCTATCCTCAACTTAATTTTAAGGTAGGGGAAATAAGTGAAATTTTAAATAAAGGAAAACATACAACTGTAGCGTCAATTTTACAAGAAGTTGATGAAAACACCGTTATTATTGATTCTCCGGGCATTCGTGAATTTGCTCCTTACGGTATTAAAAAAGAGGACCTATCCCACTATTTTACAGATTTTATCCCTTACATTAATATGTGTAAATTTAATACATGTACTCATTTTCACGAGCCGGACTGTGCCGTTGTAAATGCAGTTGAAGAAGGAGCGATTTCTCCGGAAAGGTATTATTCGTATCTTAATATTTTAGAAACCATTGAAGACAAGCCGAAATATTAAATTTTTATTTTAGAACAAAAATTGCTTCAATTTGTTTAACTCTAATATGATTAAGAACTTTATTTTCACTTGTTATTCAAAACGCTAAACCATATTTTTTTAAGTTAAAATTTAGGTTATAATGAAGATTAAAATAGTTACATTATTTCTGCTTGCTCTTTTTATTTCCGCATGTTCTTCCGTTACCGTTGAAGAGAAAAAAGAAAGTGCGGGACAAAAAAAAGATCGAATTCAAAATGAACAATTGGCGGAAGATTTTTTTATAAAAGGGGCACTTCACGATTTAAAAGGGGAGTATCCTTCCGCAATATTGGAATATCAAGAGGCATTGCGGTTGGACGAAAAAGCCGGTATTCATTATGCTTTAGGGAAAGATTATCTGCTTTTGCGTAAGTTCCCTTTGGCGTTGTATCATGCACGTAACGCCGTAAAATTAGCCCCCGAAGATGCCGAATATAATTTTTTCCTTGGTAGTATTTATCAAATGGGACAAAAGCCTGATTCGGCGGAAGCATATTTTGAGAAAGTAATAGCAATAGATTCCCTTTATTATCAAGCTTATTATAATATTGCCCAATTAAACGAAGCAAAAAATCCGTTGAAATCGTTAGAGGTTTATAACAACTTATTAAAGTTACTGGGTCCCGAATGGAATGTATTATTAAAAATTGCGGAATTGAATGAACGTTTGGGGAATGTTGATAATACAATAAAAACGGTTGAAGAACTATTGAAATTAAATCCGTCTGATTTAAAATTGCAAAAATTGTTAATAGAATCGTATTTAAAAACAAACAAAAATGAAAAAGCCCTTGCCCTTACCGACGATGCCTTAAATATGTTCCCTGATGACTTGGAATTGATTGAATATAAAGGAAATGCTTATGCAAATATGGGTAAATGGAAGGATGCATCGGTTCAGTATAAAAAAATAATCAAATCAAAAAAACTCCCTTTTGATGTTAAAAAAAGAATTGCAGCAGGATTTGTTGCCGAAGCGGCAAAAGATTCGGAAGTTATTCCGATTACCAAACAAATTTTAACCGAACTGGAAAAAGATTCTACCGATTGGCAAGTAAGTGCTTTTTGGGGAGAAATTTACATTGAAGAGGGAAACGACTCGTTGGCAATAGAGCAATTTAAAACGGCTGCACATACTGCAACCTGGAATGCACAGTTGTGGAATAGATTGGGAATTTTGTTGTTCGATTCTCACAGATACAAAGAAGCTGCCGATGAGATGAAAAATGCAGTGTTAAAATTTCCGGATGATTTTGTTGATAATTTAATACTCGGGTTATCTCTTTCGCAGTTGGGTGATATTGAAAGTGCGGAACGCGCTTTGGGACATGCCGTGCGGCTTAATCCGAACGATTTAACGGCGTTGCATGCATATGGTTTTACGCTTAACCAATTAAAACGTACCGATGCGGCAATTGTTTATTTGGAACGTGCTTTATCGATTGAACCTAAAAACATTCAAGTAATTGGTACACTCGGTTTAATTTACGACGGGCTGAAAGAATATAATAAAAGCGATTCGTTGTATGAACGTGCACTGGCAATAGATTCAACCGATGTTCTCATTGCAAATAATTTTGCATATTCTCTTGCCGTACGCGGAGTTCAACTGCAAAGAGCATTGAAATTATCAAAGTATGCAATTACTAATGCTCCCGATAATTCTTCTTATCTTGATACTTACGGTTGGGTTCTTTTTAAGTTGGGAAAATATTACGAAGCCATTAAGTATATTAAAAAAGCAATTGAGTTGGATAATGAAAATGCTACATTGTACGATCATTTGGCAGATATTTATGCAGAAATGAATGATATGGGAAATGCAATTAAATATTATAAAAAAGCATTAGCTCTTGATTCCGAAATAGAAGGAGTAAAAGAAAAATTGAAAAAGGCAGAAAAAAATGATTAAAATAAAACCGTTTATTTTTATAACAAGCATAATTTTGTTTTTTATAGGATGTAGTTCCGAAAAAGAGATTACAACAAACACCCCGAAAGTAATACCCGCACCTCGGTTAATAAAAAAATTAGAAGGGAACAGAAGAACCATTAAAACCTTTGATGCCGTTGGCACTATCCAAGTAAAAAGTAAAAAATTTAACGGTAAAACCGGTTTTAAAATTTTAATTAAAAGACCCGATTCAATTAAAATATCTATATACGGACCATTCGGAATTGATATTGCTCACGGATTATTTACAAAAGAACATTTCCTTTTTTATAATGTAATGAAAAAGAAAATCTATACGGGAAATAACAGCCGCAATGTTTTGCAAAAAATGTTTAAAATAAATTTATCTTTCGAAAATTTAATTGATGCATTTGCCGGCTCTGTAAATCTTACGAAAGAGTTGCATACCGAACCGGCTAAGTATGAGATATTGGATGATATTTACAATCTGACTTATATAGATACGGCAAATAACAGACAAACAACATATAGAATAACCAAACAAGATTTAAAAATAACAGATTACATAATTTCCACACTTGACGGTAAGGAATTATTATCCGGAGAATATTCCCAATTTAAGAAATACGAAGGTGTTCCCCTTCCGAAAGTAGTGCTTATCAGAAACAAAGCAAAGCACGAAAGCATTAAAGTGAGGTATAAAAAAATAAAGGTGAACAAAAAACAGTTATCCCTAAAAATTAAACTTCCGTCTGACGTTGAAAAAATCGAATGGTAAAATTTATTAAAAATATCTTTTTATTTCTTTTTGTTGCCGCTTTTTTGGTTGCCCAAACAAATGAAAGTATCAAAAAGAAAAATGCTGAACTGGAAAAGATAAAATCTGAAATTACACGTTTGGAAAAGGAACTGGCATCTAAAAAAAATGTGGAAACAGATAATATTCAATTGTTGGATAAAATCAATCATCAAAGTCATTTGCTTAACGAGGCAATAAAAAGAATTGTTGAGGAAGAAAAAGCGCTTGAAAAAAAAATCAAAAAATTAAATTTACAAATTACCGAACTTCAAAAAGAAATTACCGAACTGCAGAAAGAATATGCCTCGTATGTACAATGGCTTTATAAAAACGGACAAGAATCCAAATGGAGTTTGTTACTTAAAGCCGATTCTTTTAATCAAGCCGTGGTTAGATATAAATATTTTAATTATATAACTGATAAAAATGAGGCGAGGGTTACAAGGTTAAGGGAACAAAAAGAGAAGTTGGAAAGGTTAACTTCGGATTTACGGTTGCAAATAAAAGAAAAGAAAAAATTGGAAACCGAAAAGGAAAAAGAATCCGAAAAATTAAAACTGCGCAGAGAAGAAAAAAACAAGTTGCTTGCCGAACTTGTTAAAGACAGAAAAAACATAGAAAAAGAAATAGATGAAAAAAGGAAATATGAAATAGAAATCAAATCCATAATTGTAAACTTAATTGAAAAAGAAAGAGAACGGGAAAGAAAATTAAGAGAGGCAAAATTTAAAAACAATTCCGTTCAGCCCTATATTCCAAAAATCAACTACACAAAATTTCAAAATTTTGCCGAGTTAAAAGGAAAACTTAACTGGCCTGTCTTAAAAGGGAAAATTGTAAGAAAGTTCGGCGAAAACAAAAATAAAAAACTAAAAACAATAACGCTTAATTATGGTGTAGATATTAAAACGGTTTCGGAAGGCAAAGTGTTTGCCGTTGCCGAAGGTGTTGTTTCCATAATTGATTGGATACCCGGTTTTGGTAGTATAATTATTGTTACGCATAAAGGTAATTTCAGAACGGTGTACGGGCATATTGATAATATTGAAGTGAATGAAGGAGATGTTATAAAAGCCGGAACTGTTTTGGGAACGGTAAACAAGAGTTTGGAAGGAAATCTTGTCCATTTTGAAATTTGGGACGAACGTAATTATAAAAATCCCGAAAAATGGTTGGCAAAAAAGAGTAAATAAAACAGGGAAAAGCTTACGTTTTTGCTTCTTCCTTTTAACTTTAATAAATTAAATCAATAATAATACTCCTTACTGAAAAGTTAAATTAAAGAGGATAATTTGCAAACGTGGAATACAATATTAAAAAACTTTTTTTCACTTTCCGGTGGCGAATTATTAAGTAAAACAATAGCGTTTGTAACTACTATTTATCTTGCCCGTGTAATTTTACCGCAAGGTTTCGGTATACTGGGGTATTCTACAGCATTTGTCTCTTATTTCCTTCTTTTTCTCGATTTCGGATTTGATATAATAAGCGTTAAACGTATTGCAAACGATAAGTCTGTTATTTCCAGATATGTAAATAACGTAATTTCTTTCCGCATTTTATTGGCCTCCGCTATTTTTCTTATTCTTTCAATTGTTATCTTTTTTTTGCACGAAACATTTATTGTTAAAATTGCTTTGTTGTTAACCGGATTAAATCTTTTTGTGCAGTCAATATCTACGGAATTTGTTTTTCAGGCAACCGAAAAAATAAAATACTTGTCAATAAAAGTTGTTGTTAAAAACATTTTAATTCTTCTTTTTGTTTTTCTTTTTGTAAAAGATATTTCAGATGTGTTAAAAGTGATTGCTATTTCCGTTTTTGCCAATTTGATTATGAACCTTTGGCTGTTTGGGAAATATTCCGAGTTCTTTGGGAAATATAAGTGGAGTATAAAACAAAAATTTTTACGTACGCTATTTTCGGAATCTTTTCCTTTGATAATCTCTTCGTTTATGATTTCCATATACTATAATTTGGATATGGTGATGCTTGGTAATATTAAAACACAAACCGAGGTGGGAATATATAATGCGGCATATAAAATTTTTATGATTGGGCTTATCCCTCTCGGAGCAATAGTTAAAATTTTTCTACCCTCTTTATCGAAAATTAAAAACAGAGAACAGTTAAAGCGAACTATTCTTAATTACGGAATATTAATGTTCGGAAGCGGTATTTTAATCTCTCTTTTTATTTTCTTTTTTGCCGAAGAGATAATAACCGTTGTTTTCGGAAGCAAATATGTGGGGGCTACTCTTCCGTTGATTATTCTTTCCGGTAATTTGTTGGTTATTTCAATAAATAGTTTTTTCGGAAATCCCTTAACGGTATGGGGAAAGCAAAAAGTCTTTTCCGTTGCAATAACTTTCGGAGCAATTATTAATATTATTTTAAATATAATTTTTATTCCTAAATATTCGATTAATGGAGCCGCCTTTGCAACGTTACTCTCCGAGGTCGTGGTTTTTATCGGGGTTTTTTATTTATTTAATAAAAATTTGAAGTATATATTAAAAGAAAACAACATTTTATAAAATGTTGTTTCTCTTTAACGCTTTCAGTATTTGTAGGAATTTTAAATAATATATGACGTATAATTATCTAATAGTTGGAGCCGGTTTTGCCGGAGCGGTTGCTGCCGAAAGACTTGCAAACAAAGGGAATAAAATTCTTGTTGTAGAAAAACGCAATCACGTTGGCGGTAACGCTTACGATGAATATGACGAGTACGGAATACTTGTTCATCGCTATGGACCACATATTTTTCATACAAACAGCAAAAAGGTTTTCGATTATCTTTCGCAATTTACGGAATGGAGAAAATATGAGCATCGAGTTTTGGCAAAACTGAACAGCGAACTTTATCAGATACCGATTAACAGAACAACTCTGAATAAATTGTATAACAAAAATTTTCAAACTGATGAAGAAGTTCAAGAATTTTATGACTCGGTGAGAAAAGAAATTTACCCGATAACAAATTCCGAAGAAAAAATTGTTAGCCAAGTTGGTGAAGATTTATTCGAAAAATTCTTTAAATATTATACAAAAAAGCAATGGGGAATTGAAGCGAAAGAATTATCACCGTCGGTATTGGGAAGAATTCCCGTAAGAACAAATACCGATAACAGATATTTTACGGATAAATATCAATATATGCCAAAGGACGGATACACCAAGATGTTTGAAAAAATACTCGAGCACAAAAACATCAATATAATGTTAAACACGGATTACAAAACCATAGTTGATGAAATAAAATTCGAGAAGATGATTTATACAGGACCTATCGATTATTTCTTTGATTACAAATTTGGGAAATTACCGTACCGTTCACTTCGGTTTGAGTGGAAAAACTTGAAATCGGAAGAGTTTCAGAAAACGGCTGTAGTAAATTATGTTGATGCCTCTCCTCCATATACAAGAATAACGGAATATAAACATCTAACCGAACAAAAAGATAAAACCACTACGGTTAGTTATGAGTATCCGATTTTTAATGGCGAACCGTATTATCCGGTTGTAAATAACGATAGTAAGGAACAAATGAAATTGTATAGATTAGAAATTAACAAATTAAAGAACATACAATTTATTGGAAGACTTGCGGAAAACAAATATTATAATATGGATGTGGTTGTAGCGGAGGTGTTAAAAAAATATGAACAAAATATTATTTAGCATATATACGGGAGAATATCCCAACCAATTTGCCGGAGGCCCGAACAACATTATTTATAAAACTATTAAGTTTTTTAACAAATCCGGTTATAAATTTGATTTTCTCTCAAGTGATTTGTTTGCTAAAAACGTAACTGCAGATTCTTTAGATAAATTAGATGAAAATTTATCCAAAAAGAAGAAAACGGCTTTTTTCCTTGCAAACAACTCTCAATTATATAGAAAATTCTTTGGGAGCGATTTTTATTTGCCTTATCATTTTTATAAAAAAAACAAATATTTTAAATTATTTGGAAACAAAAAAACTGAATATAACATAATTCATTGTCAAGATTCCGTTACACTCTCTTTAATCTCTAACAATAGCTCTGCAAAAAAAATAATGACTATTCATAGTAAAGGACCTTTAAGTGATGAGTTAAGAAATACGTTTCAAAATATAAAACTAAAACAAAGGATTGATAAAAAGTTAAAAAAGATTGAACATAAAAACATTAATATGGCGGATTTAATTACTTTCCCCAGTATGGCAGCAAAAAATTATTTTGAAGAGAGTTTAAATATTTCCATACCCAAGGAAAAAATAAAAATTATTTATAACGGAATTGAATTTGATAAAATTCAAAATATTACCGGAAACGATATTCTAGAAAGATATCTAATTGATTCAAAAGGGGTTTTTACATTATTAAATATTGCGGCTCATGGTAAAGAAAAAAATATAGATATTTTGTTAAGAACCGTAAAGTTTTTGAAAGATAAGTATAAAAAAAATGTTTTGTTAATAAACGTGGGCGTTGGAAATGATACTAAGGAGTTACAAGAGTTAACAAAAAAATTAAATATTTCTGACAGCGTAAAATTCTTAGGAAAGTTGCCCAACGAAGATGTTATTAAATTACTTAAAGCAACGGATATGTTCATAATGACATCCGAAAAAGTTATTTTTGATTTGGTGGTTTTGGAAGCCCTTGCCTGCGGGGCATGCTGTGTGGTTTCCGACGAAGGCGGAAATAAAGAAATTATTAAAGATGGCGAAAACGGTTATCTTATAGATATAAATGATATTGAAGGGATTGCAAAAAAAATAATTTCAATAGACCGAAATAGAGTAAAGGGAAAAGCAATTGAAACCGCAAGACAATTTTCAGTTCAAAAAATGGTTGACGGTTATTTTGAAATGTACGAGAGTTTATTAAATGGAGTATAATGGATTGGTCTCCGTTGTAATGCCTGTGCATAACGGAGAAAAATATTTGCGAGAAGCAATAGAAAGCGTGTTAAACCAAACTTACACCAATTTTGAATTTCTGATAATTGAAAATTGCTCTACCGATTCTTCCGTTGAAATTATTAAATCGTACAACGACCATAGAATAAGATTAATAATCGAAAACAATTGCGGGCAAGTACAAGCGTATAACAGAGGGTTTAAAGAAGCAAAAGGTGAATATGTTTTTATTCATGACCACGACGACATTTCTCATCCCGAAAGATTTGAAAAACAGCTGAAAAATATGATTAAAAACAATATTGAAATATGCGGTTCTTATTTTTCCCTTATTGATGAGAATAAAAAAATAATCGGGGAAATTGAAGTGCCGATTAAACATGATGCAATTGTAAAAGAATTATTATATAGAAATTCAACAATATTTAATTCTTCCGTTTGTATTAATAAAAAGGTTTTTATGAGATTGGAAAATTTTAATATTAAATATTTTCCAAGTGCGGATTACGAATTCTATTTACGGGGCGTCGGGTTATTTGTCTATGGGAATATACCGGAATTTTTATATTCGTGGCGTCAACATCCCAAACAAATTTCAAGTAGTTACATTAAAGAGGTTGCAAGCAAAACAATTGCAATTTCTTTAATGTATAAAAATAAATTTCCGGCAAATAAAATAAATACATATACAGGGTTAGTATATTATTATAATGATAAACTGCTAAAGTCCTTCGGCTATTTTTTTATTGCATTGTTTCTGGATAAATTTACAAAAAAATTACTTCGATATTTTTTGATTGTTTGTTTTGCGGGTGTTCCTCTTAAACTGATTCGTAAATTCAATCTGGTTAATTCAAAATTGTTTTTAACATCAAAAAAGACTTTTAATAAGGTATTGTGAAAATATTTTTAATTTATATTAAATCTCTTTTGGACTTTATATTACTATTAATTTCCCGAAATAATATTTCCGAAATTAAAAATGAAACAAACAATTTGCTTTTTATCAACACCGGTCAAATAGGTGATTTAGTAATATCAGCCGCTTTGTTGGAGGAAGATGAAAGATTTGACGGGTATAGTAATGTGTTCTTTTTGATACAAAAGCAATTCGAGGAACTTTATAAGGATTATAAAGGCAGAATAAAAATTATAATTATTGATATAGATGCATATAAGTATAATATAATTTACAGATTTAAGTTCAATAATTATTTAAGAAAATTAAATATTGATATAGTTTATAATTTAACTTCCATCAGACCCACATGGAACGATGCTTTGGCTTTGGGAATCGGTGCAAATAAAACCTTTTGCTATCCAAACAATTGGTTAACATTAAAAAAAGTTTTTCCGGAAACAACAGACGCCCTCTATACGAAACAAATTGCCACGGAGTTTTTTAATGAATATGAAAAAATAAATTATGTTCTTTATCTGATTAATGCTATAGGAACAAAAGAAAAAAATAAAAGTATTGGTTCGTTAAAATATTTCCCGAATGAAATTTTTGATATTGTTATTAATCCTTTTTCTTCGCAACAGAATAGAGATATTACTATTGATAATCTTAATGTATTAGCGAAAAAATATATTAACCGTAAAATTTTAATTCTTTGTTCAAAAGAGCAGAAAACATTGCTTGAAAATATTCGTCATTCAGATAAAATTACTTTTGCCGCAGGAAAATATAAACTGAATCAATTATTTTCTGTAATTAATAATTCGAAAGTTTTTATAGGTGTGGATTCCGGATTAACACATATTGCCTTAACAACAAAAACAAATGTTGTTGCGGTAATTGGTAAAGGGAATTACGGGCGATATTTGCCCAAGCCGGATGATAACAATAGTGTCTATTTGTTTGAAGAGTGTGAATTTACGGGTTGTGAATGGTATTGTAAAAAAGATGATGTTTTTTGTGTAAAAAACATAACTGTTAACAAAATAATAAATGCGGTTGATAAATTTTTGATTAAATATGAAAATACTTGAAATAACACGGTCGTTTTATCCTTCTATTGGAGGAATGGAAAAATTTGTTGCCGACAGATTAAAAATATATAATGCTCTCGGTTACGATTATCAAGTAATAACAACAACCCATTCCGAAAAACAATTATCCGACTCGCAAAAACTTGATAATGTTATCTATCTGCCGAGCTACACGCCTTACGAGATAGTTCCGAAATTAAATACGGCAATAATGCAACAACAATACGATGTTATAAGCATAAATCAGACCGGATATTATTACGCTGTTCAAGCGGCTAAAGCGGCAAAAAGGAAAAATAAAAAGATTGTGCTTACGCCGCATTTCCTTTTTCATACGGATAGATTTAAAATTGTAAAAGATTTTCATTCTAAATTCATTTTGCCGGAACTGCTTAAACAAGTTGATAAGATAATTTGCTTTACCGAAGTTGAAGCGGGCTATTGGAAAAACAGTTTTCCGTTTATAGAAAATAAGATAGTAATAATTCCACACTATTTTAATCCGCCCATTGTAAAAGGAAATATTAGCCGGAACAAATTCGGGAAATTTTTGCTTTTTCTCGGGCGAGGAGAAAAGAACAAACGGATAGATTTATTGATAAAAGCGTTTGATAAAATCAATACGGATTACGGATTAGTGCTTACCGTGGCAAAGGACGAAATATCTTCGGAATTATACGAGCTTGTTTCTCGCAATAAGAAAATAAATTTACTCGGAAGAGTGCCGGAAGAAGAGAAACAAAATCTGCTTGCTTTCGCCTCCGCTTTAATATTACCCACGGATTACGAAGCGTTTGGAATTGTAAACCTCGAAGCATCTTATTATTCCAAGCCCTTAATACTAACCGAGCTGTCGGTATTTAAAAATATTCTTGATGATGAAGGCGTAATCTATTTTAAAAATAATTTAAGTGATATTGAAAAAGCAATAAAATATTTTTTTGAATTGGATGAAAATAAAAAATCCGAAATGGGAAAAGTAAATTGTGATAATTTGCAAAAATTTTCATTTGAAAAAATAACGGATAAATATTCGGATATCTTTAAGGAATTGAAATGAAAATAGATATTGGTGCTCCCTCGGAATACGGTGTAAGCGGAGTTGATATAAGGATTAATAAATTGAGAGCCATACAAGAAATTCCTTATGGGGTTAATCTTGATTTGGGAACCGGAATCGGTGCCTATTATCCGGCAATTAAAAAACATTCAAAATCTTTATATGCTTTTGACGGTGAAATATCGTATCTGAAAAATTTTTATAAAATAAATCCTGATGATAACGATAAAATTTTCATTTCCGCTACCGAAAATATTGCCGCCAAAAGCGAGTTGTTTGATGCGGTTTTTGCAATTGAAGTTTTGGAACATGTAAAAGATTTGCAACAAACCTTAAATGAAATAAACAGAATTCTTAAACCGAACGGTTTCTTTTATATTACGGTTCCCAATAAGTATTTCCCTTTGGACGGACATATGGTGCATTTCGGCAAATATTTTATTAAAGGGCGTTATGTTCCGTTTTTACCGATGTTCGATTTTATCCACGAAAAAATAGGAACCGCAAGAAGATTTGCCCCTAAGGATTTTTACAAGAATTTTGTCGAACACGGTTTTGAAGTTGTAGGAGTTGATTATATGATGCCACCGTTCGATTATTTTAATTTCGGCAGAAAGTATATAAAAAAACTTTCCGACAGCTTGGAAACAAGTTTTCTTAAAATTTTTTCAATGACATTAATCGTGGTTTTAAAAAAGAATTAAATGTTTTTTGAAAAGTATGTCTTGATGTAAAACGGGAGATCGTTTACAATATATCTTTTAAATAATCTTGTCGGCTCATTAAAAAGACGCCAAAGCCATTCCAGGCCCATTGATTGCAGTAATGCCGGACTTCTTTTCTTTGTTCCGGTAAAAAAATCTAAAGTAGCCCCTATGCCGATGTTAATTTTGCTGCCGAAAGAGTTCATGTTTTTATATAACCATTTTTCTTGTCTCGGACATCCCAAAGCGGCAAAAACAATGTCCGGTTTAAAATCTGTTATTTTTTCAATCACTTCCTTGTTCTCTATTTCATCTTTTTCAAATTGATAGCTCGGAGAATAACAGAATAGGTTTTGTTGTGAAATTCCGTATTGATTTATTAGGATTGTTTCGGTTTTTCTTGATACTTCGTTTGTTCCTCCTATGATGGCAATCCTCTTATCTGATTTTAGGGCTAAATCTATTAAAACGGGGAAAACATCGTTGCCGGTTATTCTCGGAATCTTTTCTTTATATTTACGTTTTATCAAACTTGTTATACCGAAACCGTCGGGTAAGTTTAGTAATGTTTGCTTACAAATATTGTTGAATTCTTTATCCTTGTTTGCAATTTTTAGAAAGTCCAAATTAAAGGTAGTTAATAATTTTGGGGTGTTGTTTTCGGTTAACAAATCCGATAAAAACAACTTCAAATTTTCTATTGTAAGCGAATGGATAGTAATACCAAGTATTTTATACGTTCTGTAGGGTTGATTATTTGTCATCATTTGTTGATAAAAATAATTATCTTAAAAGTTAAATTTAACATTATTTGGGTGAATATGACTAAGAAAATTTTAATATCAATTTTATTTTTGTATTCAATTTTGTTAGGTAAAGCAAAAGTTGAAAATGAAATTATTGAAGGGAATAAATTAAAATTAACTTTTACCTCGTCACTCATTTATTCATTAGAAAAAAAAGGGAATAAATCGTTTTTTGTTATTCCTGATTTTCAAGATGAAAGTGCCCCCGGAGATGTTAGTTTGCCGTCAAACGAAATTTTCATTTCGCTACCATATTTAACACAACCAAAAGTAAGTTTTAAAATTCATACAAAGAAAAGAATCTCCGCTATTCCGAAATTTAACGATAAAGTTGAATTAATGGACGGTGAATTAATCTATTCCAAACCGGACAATTTAAAAAACAGTAAAAAGGAACATTTTAAAATAAAAGGTTATTTGTGGATAGGAAACAGTTATTGTATGCAAGTGGAATTTACTCCCGCAATTTTTAACGCCACAGATAATATTATAGAATTGGTAGATAACTTTGAAATAGAATTAATTTTTGATAAAAATATTTTTTCCGACGGGAAATTAAAAAAACAGTCGGACAAAAAAAGTATTATTGCAAATACTAATTTTACTTTGAACAATATTAAACAAAAATTTCCCATAGCTGCAAGTGATACGTGGATTGATTATTCTAAAGATTATGTAAAAATAGGGACTGCGCGCGACGGAATTTACAGAATAACAAAATCCGATTTGGAAAACCTCGGCGTTAATGTTTCGGCTCTTAATCCCAAATCTTTTAAATTATTCCTTAAAGGAGAAGAACTTCCGATTTTTGTTGAAGGTGAAAGTGACTTATCTTTTGATTCAAACGATTATTTGGAATTTGTAGGTATTCGCAATATGGGCGGGCATCACAGAGAACTTAGCGGTTATGACCTACCTTATAACGAGTACTTGGGGCGTTATACGGATACAACTGTTTATTGGCTTACATGGGGAGGTGATAACGGAAAGCGTGTGAAAATTTTGGCCGGCAATGAACTTACTTCTTCAGATACATTGGAGTATTATTCCCAAATTGAGCATTACGAAAAAAACAATTGGTTTGATTTTTCGTGTGGCAGTCAAGTCCGCAGAGAATCCCCATTTTGGATTGAAAATAAAACATGGGTGGAAGGTGTTTTGCGCGGCGGAAAAAAAGTCAGCAAAAATTTTGTTTTAAGCAACATTTATCCGAATAAAACCGCAACAATACTTGCAAAATTACAAGATTATGCCGCTAACCTTAGTAACAAAGCACATCTGCTGGCAATAGGAATAAATAACGACGGAAATTATTATGATTCAACTTATGTAAATAAGTATGATAAAATTGTATTATCGGCAAACATAAACCCCAGCTCACTTAAAGAAGGTAAGAATAGTTTACAAGTTTATTCGTTTGTTACCGATGCATCGTTAAATGCATGTGCAACAGATTGGTACGAAATTGAATACCCGCGCTATTTAAAACCTGTTAACGATTCATTAAACTTTACTTTCCCTTTTCTTTCTGCCGAGGAGATAAAAGTAATAAAACTGCAAGATGTAAGTACAAATAATTTTGTTATTTGGAAATACGGGAACAATTATAAAAAATACTTGCCTTCTAAAATTAATGGTAATATCCTTATTGCCGATACTCTTTCGGCAACTTCCAAATTTTGTTTTGTTGATAAAGTGAAAATCAAAACGCCCAAACTTTATTATATAAAAAAATTCATTAATCTTAGAAGTTCCGAAAACCAAGCGGATTATATAGCCGTAACACATAAAAAATTTAAAAACGAAACCGAAAAATATTGTCGATTTATTTCCTCCAATTATAATATTGTAACTAAAGTTGTTGATATTAATGATATTTATGATGAATACGGTTACGGATTTTTTAATCCCGAAGTGATAAAAGATTTTCTTAAATCGACTCATAATAATTGGAAAATGCCAAAACCTCAAAGTGTTGTTTTAATAGGTGGTGCCACTTATGATTATTACGGCAACAAATATAAAAATTTCAGTTCTGTGAAAAATCGTGTGCTTAATTATGTTCCTTCCTTTGGGGCACCCGTTAGTGATAATTGGTTTGTTACCTGGGATACAACCGGAGCCTACGTTCCTCAAATGAATATCGGAAGAATACCTGTTACTACCAATGAAGAATTTGTCTGGTATTTTGATAAACACAAAGATTATGTTTCTCAGGCGTATGATGATTGGAATAAAAAGTATTTGTTTTTTTCCGGAGGGAACGAAAATAAGCCTGCCGAATTAAATTCTATGAGGCAATCTAATCAATATGTTGTTGATAATTATGTAATTCCGAAACCGATAAGCGGAAAAGCGGTTCACTTTTATAAAACTCTTGAACCTCCTACGAACTTTGGTCCATATACACATGAATTTATTCAAAATACAATTAATGAAGGGGCTGTCTTTATTTCCTACCTCGGACATAGCGGCACACAAACTTGGGATAATTCCATTACAAATCCGGCACAATTAAAAAATAATATTGGTCGCTATCCCATTGTTTCCGATTTCGGGTGTTCAACCGGACGTTTTGCCGAACCTGATGTAACATCCTTTTCGGAATTATTTACTGTAGGAAGTGACGGGCAAGCATTGGGCTATATTGGAAATGCTTCGCTCGGTTTTACAACAACATCTCTTTTAATGCCGAAATTATTTTATAAAAAAATTCTGAAAGAGAGCATCCACACCGTTAGTCTTGCACATAAAGAAGCAAAACTGGAAATGCTTCAAAAATACGGTTCAGTGGGAATTTATAAATTATTTGCTTTAACAAATACATTTATAGGAGACCCTGTGCTCGCTTTACCTGTACCGACCAAACCAAATTTTGTTGTAAAAGAAGAAGGAATAGAGACAGAATCGGAATTATTAACAGATATTATGGATAGCACATCAATCTCCGTAATAATAAATAATTACGGAACGGTAACTGACGATACACTGACAATTTTAGCAATCCATAAATATAATTCCGAAACGGATTCTATCATTTCCAAAATAATGGTTCCTGAATTTGTTGATACTATTACGGTAAAAGTTCCCATAAAGAAAAAAGCGGGAAACCATTTAATACAAGTTATTCTTGATCCTTCCGACAAGTTTGAAGAAATTTACAAAGATGACAATACAGCACAAATACGCTTTAATGTTGCAAGTTCTTCCATTCGTCCACTATTAAATTCACGTTTCTTTAACGGGGTAAAAGATAGTTTGGTGTTCATAAATCCAAGCTCAAAACCGAATATTGAAACAATTATCTTTGAAATATCCACCGATGAAAATTTTACGGAAGTTGAAAATTTTGAAATTCCTTTTGACACAATTATTACAAGTATTGATATTGCGGCTAATCTGAAAGAGAACAAAAGATATTGGGGAAGAACCAAAATAAAAGGGGAAAATAATTATTCAACAACTTTTTCTTTCTTTACGAATAAAGATAAATATTCTTTAACTGATGATTTTAGTTTTAGCAGGCAGAATTTGAAGAATATTAATGTTATAAATAATAATCTTCAAATTGATTCCACAATAATAAAATTTAAAATCTTTTCGGCAGGTCTCAGTGATGGAAACACAGCACTTATAATGAAAAACGGTACTAATTATATGTTTGACGGTACGTTGAGAGGGCACTATGTTACTACGTTTAAGGATTCCACTTATGAGTTTGTTGAATCAAAAGTTTTTGACCTATTGGGAGGCGGAAGCACTGTTGCGGAACAATACAGTACGTTTCTGGATACGGTTCCTTCAAATTATTTGGTAATGTTTGCCATTAAAGATGAAGGAGCAACAAATCTTAATTCAACGTTAAGAAATAAAATTAAAGGATTCGGCAGTGTTTTAATAGATAATGTTAAATTCCGTAGTTCTTGGGCATTTATCGGCAAGCGTGGTGCGGTTCCCGGTACAATGCCCGAAGCTGTTTCGGCAGAAGGAGATGGACCTGTAACAATTGATACAACAATTTCATTTTTGTCCGATACGGGAAATATATTAACAACCGAAGTTGGGCCTGCAGGCAAGTGGAATAAGTTGATTTTAAATCAAGAAACTCCTTCAAATTCTAAAATTACGTATACTCCGCTGGGAATTAAAAAGAACGGAACAATTGATACACTTGCACAACTTGTTTTGCAAGATTCGGTCTCGGATTTAAGTTTTATTAATTCCGATATATATCCCAAAATAAAAATCCTTGCCGATTTTAATGCCAGTGACAATAAACAATCACCTGTATTAAAATATCTTGGAATTGATTATGATAACATTCCCGAGTTTGCATTGAATTATCAAGCTGCTTCAGTTAAGTACGATTCCATAATGCAAGGGGGAAAAAACAGACTTTATTTCAATTTGTATAATATAGGAGAAACTAAGGCGGATTCCGTTCCTGTAAAAATAGAGTTGCAAAAATCGGATAATTCTTCCGTAATACTTAATGAATTTGTAACAACCGTTGATTCACTCAGAATAAAAAAATTCAATTTTCAATTTGATATCCCTTCTTCATACGGCTATGGTAATATGGCATTTGCAATTACAATTGACGAAACAAATATAATACCGGAATTTTTTGAGGATAATAATTTTTATCGAGTTCCGTTTTATGTTAAAAAAGATACTTCAACAAATATTGTTTCGGCTAAACTGAATGTTAAATTTGACGGGTTTGATATTTTAGACGGTGATTTTGTTGCAGATAAACCTCAGATTACTTTTGAATTAAACTACAGTGGGAACTTTCCATACGATGATACTACTGTTGTTAAATTTATACTTGATAATAAAACCATCGCTTACTCGGAAATGAATGTTGATTATGATACAATCAATAGTATAATTTCCTACCAATATGAACCCGAATTGAATAACGGAAAACATTATTTGAAAGCGACACGCAAACCATTATACGTAGGAGATACCGGAGAAACGTTATATGAAAAACTTTTCACGGTTTCCGATGAATTAAAAGCCGTAGATATTTACAATTATCCTAATCCCGCAAGCGAAGAAACAAATTTCACTTTTCGCTTGGCAAAAGTACCTGAGTCGTTGGATATCAGAATTTACACTGTTGCCGGAAGATTAGTTAAAATTTTCAAATTAAAAAATTATGATTTGAAAGCGGATATTAATAAAATTTATTGGGATTTAACGGATGAAGACGGAGACAAAATAGCAAACGGTGTTTATTTGTATAAGATAACTCTACGTTCTGGCAATAAAATTGAACATTACACCGAAAAATTGGCAATAGTCAGGTAATTAAAAAAACGGGAGGAAAATTTTCCTCCCCGATAAAGAATTTATTTCAGTATTTTGTTTAATACTTCAACAACTTTATCCAATTGTTTGTAAGTAATAACTGCCGGAGGAAGTAAACGTAAAACAATTTTTCCGGCGGGCATTGCCAAAATACCTTCTTCCATTAATTGCTGAAGATAAGGTTGAACTTTCTCTTTCAATTCAATTCCAATCATTAAACCTTTGTGGCGTACAGCTCTTACTCTTGATAGGTTCTTAACATTTAATTTACTTATGAAATAATCGCCTTTCCGTGCCGCTTCTTCCGGCAAATTATTTTCGAGCATAAAATTAATGGCTGCCAATCCTGCAGCGGAAGCAAGGGGGTTACCTCCGAATGTTGTTCCGTGTTTACCGAAGGGTATATTGACCTTCTCCGAACAAATTGCCGCCCCGACAGGAAATCCTCCGGCAATACCTTTTGCAACGGTCATAATATCAGGTTCAATTCCGTAATGTTCAATAGCAAACATTTTCCCCGTTCGGCAAAATCCGGTTTGAATTTCGTCAACAATCATCATTACATTATGTTTATTGCATAATTCTCTTACGCCGTCTAGGTATTCTTGTGTTGCAATATTAATTCCGCCTTCACCTTGAATAGGTTCAAGTATTATTCCCGCTGTTTTTTCCGTAATTGCCGCCTCCATTTTTTCCGGATTATTATATGGTACAAATGAAAATCCCGGGACAAGCGGTTCAAAAGGAGTTCTATATTCCGGTTTGTGAGTTCCGCTTAAAGCTCCCAGCGTTCTCCCATGAAATCCTTTCATGGTAGTGATAAAATCCGTCTTCCCGGTAGAAATTCGTGCAAATTTTATTGCGGCTTCCATTGCCTCGGTGCCGGAATTTGTTAGAAATGAGCGTGTTAAACTCGGCGGTGTAATTTGGTTTAATTTTTCCAGAAAAAGAGCTCGCGTATCATTGTAGAAAACACATGCATTTGTAATAAGTTTTTCAGCTTGTTCGGATATTGCCTTTACCACAGCAGTATTTGAGTGCCCTATTGTTGCAACCCCTATGCCTGCAGCACAATCAATATATTCCTTACCATTTTCGTCCCAAACGGTTGCATCTTTCCCTTTTACGATAACTATATCCCTTTTGGGATAAACGGCAACTTCGTACTTGTCAATTAATTCTTTGTAATTTTTCATAATCAATATTTTTTTTGATAAAATTAAACATCAAATTTAGTTTTACGCTTTACCATATTCAAGCGATTATTTTAATAAAAGATTATAAAACTGATTTTATTTAATTATTGTTCCTCCACCTTTCAAAGCAGCGGTAATCGGATTTTCTATTCTGCCGTCGCTTATATACAGAGTAACGTTTTTGTTTTCAAAGAGTTTTATTAAGGATTTCATTTTGCGTTTCATTCTTCCTTCAACCTGAGTTTCTCGTTTTTCCAGCTCTGTTTTGGATATTGTTTTTACAACGGAATCGGGATTATTTGCATCTTCCAAAAAGCCGGGGGCTTCAATTAATTGTATTACTTTTTCAGCTTGCAGAGAAGATTGAAGCAAAGCAACAATATCATCATTTTCGGAACTGATTGCGAAATTGTTTTCATCAATTATCGGTACGGTAAGAACCGGAATATAACCGTTGTCAATTAATAATTGCAAAAGTTCGGTATTAATCATTTGTGGTTTTCCGGAAAAATCCCGTACAATTCTCAGCTTACCGTTTTCTTTTATACGAATTCCTTTGTTTCGTTTACCCTGTATTACTTTTCCGTCCAATCCACTTAAACCAACTGCATTTATTCCGGCCTGCTGGCACATTTCCACAATTCGTTTGTTTCGTAAGCCGGAGTATGCCATCATCATAATATCCAATGCTTCTTTATCGCTAAAAACAGATAAATAGCCCGATGCGGAGATAAGGACTTGCTTTTCATAGTTAAGTTTTTTTGCCAGTTCGTCTCGTAATACATTTGCACCGTGAACAATAATAAACTCATCGTCAAAATTTTTTAGGTCGTTAATAATTGCTTCCAAATTAATAGAGGCACCGCCTCCGATTTTTATTATGGTCATTTAAAAACTCCGTTTGTTTTATTATTAATTATTTCCCAGCCGCTTTCTTTCGGATAAACTTGTGAGCAGATTATTAATTTGTCTTCTGTTTTTTTGTAGTGCATTTGAAAATAATTTGCATCTTCGTTGAAAAGGGAGGAGTAATAAACCGTATTTTGATCGGTAATTATGATATTCATTGCACGAATGTGAGCAGTTCGTTTTTTAATAATGTTAACAGCTTTTGGAAGTGCCTCTGCCATTCCGTTTTTATTAAAGCGCTTAATAAAGTTAAATATTTTCTCTGCTCCTATTCGGCCTTCCGCTTTTATTTTTACTCCGCGCAATTCTCCGTTAAAGATAAAAATATATTTATCATCATAGAACGGCATGTTGTTTTCAACAACAATATCTTTATCTTCAAACGCACTGCGTGCGTGAGCAATTAAACGTGTTGTTTTGCCGAATTGTTCAAGGTTATCTTCCCAAATAGGTTTGATATTTTTGTAATGAATCCATTTGTTGTTTTTTAAAAAACTGCAACCCCAACCGTGGCCTTGGTATTCTTTACTTGTTTTGGCAATCACCGCAAATTTATTAAGATGATTACTTATTGAAAATTCCGTTTTATCTTTTATAAATAGTAGTCTGCACATATTTTATATCTCCGTTAAATCGGGTGAAGCCCCGGAAATTCAAGTCCTGTTGTTTCGTTTAATCCGTGCATAATATTAAATGCTTGTAATGCTTGTCCTGCAGCTCCTTTCATCAAATTATCAATGGCACTTATAACTACAAGTCGATTGGAATGCGGATCTTTTTCAAACCCTATATCGCAATAGTTTGTGCCTATACAGAGTTTCGGCTCGGGGTATCTGTAATTTCCCTCACGTTCTTTAATAATTCTTATAAACGGTTCATCTTTATATGCTTCTCTGTAAATTTTCCAAATATCTTTTTCGCTTAGGTTTTCTTTAAGAAAAATATGGCTTGTTGCCATTGTTCCTCTAATCATATCCACGGATGTTGCTGAAAAATGAATTTCAATTTTTTTACCGAAAGAAAGTTCCTGAATTATTTCTGCAGCATGCCTGTGAGCTGTTGGTTTATACGAACGCATTGCTCCGCTACGCTCCGGATGATGAGAGGCAAACGATGCTTTTTTACCCCCTTCGCTGGAACCTACCTTTACTTCAACTACGGTTCTTGCCGTTTCTGCCAATCCGTTTTTATAGAGTGGATAAAGTCCCAATATTGTAGTGGTTGCATTGCATCCCGCACTGGAAATATATGTTGCATTACGCATTTCTTCTCTGTGCAATTCCGGTATTCCGTAAATAAACTTATTTAACATTTCCGGTTTTAGATGTGTTTGTTTGTACCATTTCTCAAATTCATTTACATCGTTTAATCTGAAATCGCCGCTTAAATCAATAATTCGTTCGGCAAAATTTTTATATTCATCAATCCTTTTCATCGATTCGCCATGTGGCGTGCAAAGGAAAAGTGTATCTACTTTTTCCAATTCATCCACACTACAAAATTTTAATGATGTAACCTTCCGCAAATTGGGATGAGCTTTATGAGCAAGTTTCCCGTAATAAGAATTTGAAGTAATCTGTTTTACTTCTACATTCGGATGGAATAGAAGAAGTCTTAAAAGTTCCCCGCCTGTATATCCAGATGCTCCTATTATTGCAACGCTTATTCTATTCATTTAGTTTTCCTCCGCTACTTTTAGAACATAATCAACAACCTTTTCCGGAATATTTACACCGGTTGTAGTAATGCTGTTTTTGAATTCCATTGTATAGTTGACTTCATTAACCAATAGTTTTTCACCCTCTTCAAACAAATCGATTGCTACAATTCCGCCGCCCACTGCTTTTGCTGCGGCAACCGACAGCTCGGCAATTGTTTTCGTTACTTCGCATTTTGTTGCCTCGCCCCCTTTTGCCGTATTGGTAATCCAGTGAGGAGAGTTGCGATATATTGCGGCAATACATTTATCGCCTACAACAAAACTTCTGATATCACGACCTTCTTTTTTATTTATATATTCCTGAATATAGAAGATGGAATGGTGATAAGTACCAAGCACGGTTTTGTGTTCAAGTATTGATTCGGCTGCATCTCTATCGTTTATTTTGGAGAGTAATCTGCCCCAGGAGCCGACAGCGGGTTTGAGTACAACGGGATAACCCAATTCTTCAATCGCTTCTAGAGCCGATGCCTCTGTAAAGGCGATTTTAACTTTGGGCTGGGGGATGTTATTATCTTTCAACGCTGCAGAGGTTAAAAGTTTATCGCCACAAACGGAAGCAACCTCAAAAGAATTTACACATTTAACGCCCGCACTTTCAAAAAGACGCAATGCGTGTAAAGCTCTGGAATGGTTTATTGAACGTTCAATTACAATATCAAAATCAAATTTATTTTCGGAAAGATCAAACTTTAATTTTCTATCGTCAATCATTACAAGTTTTATATTTTCACGTTTGTTAAATTCTTCAATCAATAATTTTTCATCTTTTCTAATCAACGAATGTAAAAATCCGACTTTCATTGGTCTTCTCCTTAGTTTTAATTTTATTGCTTATGTAAAATGGTATAAGAAAATAACTAAGTATGTTACTTAGACTTTTGCTTATGTTTGTAGTTTTGTTTTATGAAATGTACTATGTGTGGCAGTTCGCTTAGTTCAACTATTCTTCCTTTTTGTCCGATGTTTTTCACCTCGGATAAAACTTCTTGTTGAAGTTCTTCGGGAAGCTCTGTTTCATTAATTAAATTTAAAGCAAATTTTAACGAGGCTATACCCGACATATGATCTAAGGCAAAATGTGTTTCTTTGCCGAGTAACAGAGGGCTTAAACTTTCATAATGTGTAGGATTTATAGAGGCTGCATGAGTATGTACACCGGCACAATGCGTAAAGGCATGTTTACCCATAACGGGATAATTACGCGGAATTGGAACACCAGAATGTGTACTTACAAATTTGTAAAGTTCTTCTAATTTCGTTAAATCCCATTCAGTAATTCCGAAATCGGTAGAAAGAACAACAAGCAATTGTGCAAGGTCAACAATGCCGGCACGTTCTCCAAGGCCTAAAACCGAGGCATCAATAATTTCGGCTCCGGCATGAAATGCATCAAGAGCATTAGCCAGCGCAAGGCCTCTGTCGTTATGGCAATGCACGGCTATTTTAGGGGATAGTCCCTCTGCTGCAAGCCCGCTTTTTAATTTTGAAATGTAATCGTACATATTTCTGTCTGTTCCCGGAATCATATAACCGGTTGTATCGGCAACACTTATCACATCCGCTCCTGCTTTTACAGCGGCAACAGAAGCTCTTAAAACATTATCAAATTCCGACCGTACGGTATCTTCGGGGGTATAACGAATAGTAATATCGGGATTGACCGTTTTGGCATATTTAATTACGTCTGTAATTTGTTCAATTGCCTGTTCCAACTCTTTTTTAAAAACGGTGTTTAATCTGTCGTCTGACACACAATAAAATATCCCTATAAAATTAACACCGCAGCTAAGGGCAAGCTCAACATCCCCTTTAAGGGAACGTGCATGAGCACCGATAGTGGCATCAAATCCGCTGTTTGCAATAATTTGAACCGAATCGTGAATTTCTTGAGTTACGGAAGGATGCCCCGTTTCTATGATGTTAACACCAATGTCGTTAAGCATTTTTGCAATTGCCAACTTAATATGTTTATCAAAATAAACACCCGGTGTTTGCTCTCCTTCGCGTAATGTTGAATCGAGAATTTGAAGCAATTTTATTCTCCCCAGTCTTCTTCTTCTTGAGGAGCTTCTTCAACTTCAAAGGGCTCAAGATTAATAACTTCAAGTTCCGTCCCGCAGTCGGGGCATTCAAGCAATTCGCCTACAACTGTATCGGCAGCTCTTTTAATTTCGGCTCCGCAAATAGGGCATTCTGTCATTTTGAAATCCTTAAATAATTTAAAAAGTTGTGCAAAAATAATGCGAAAAAAAAATATATGCAAATTAATATAATTAAAACGAAGTTATTGCAAATGAAATAATAACATATTAAGATATGTTACGGTTTCCGTAACAAATTAATACCTCTTTATTTTCAACAGATTAACTTATTATACGAAAAGACTAATTAATTTTTTTGAGTTAAAAAAAAACGGATTTTAAAATATTTATTAAAACCGATTTTCTTTGTTTTAGCGGTATTTGTTATTTAGGTATTTAAAAAGCGGAATCCGGTGCGGTTATGATATCCTATTTTATTTTGGAAATTGAAACTAATAAATGTAATTTTTGATGTAAAATAATTAACAAAATTCAGGAGAAAAAGAGATGGATTACAGAATTGAAACTGACTCAATGGGCGAAGTTCAAGTCCCATCCGACAAGTATTACGGTGCACAAACGGCACGTTCGTTAATGAATTTTAAAATAGGCGGTGAAAGATTTCCGAGAGAGTTAATAAGAGCATTGGGCATCTTAAAAAAAGCTGCCGCTCAAGCTAATACAGAATTGGGAATGCTCCCGCAAGAAAAGGCCGATTTAATTATTAAAGCTGCCGACGAAGTTATTGAAGGCAAATTAGACGAGCATTTCCCTTTGGTGGTATGGCAAACCGGCAGTGGAACACAAACAAATATGAATTCAAACGAGGTAATTGCAAACAGAGCAATTGAAATTGCCGGCGGTGAATTGGGGAGCAAAAAACCTATTCATCCAAATGATGATGTAAACAAAGCTCAATCCTCTAACGATACTTTCCCGACCGCAATGCATATTGCCGCCGTAGAAGAAGTTTACAGACGTTTAATACCGATGATTACAAAGTTACGCGATGCATTGGCCGAAAAATCGGAAGAATTTAAAGATATAATCAAAATAGGGCGTACTCACTTAATGGATGCTACGCCTTTAACTTTGGGGCAAGAGTTTTCGGGATATGTTCAACAGTTGAATAACGGTTTGGATAGAATTAATGCCGCATTACCGAGGCTTTCGCAGCTTGCGCTTGGCGGGACAGCTGTAGGAACAGGTTTAAACACACATAAAGATTTTGCTCAATTGGCTGCAAAAAAAATATCTGAAATTACCGGCAAAAAATTTACTTCCGCACCCAATAAATTTGAGGCGCTTGCCGCTCACGATGCTATTGTTGAATTTAGTGGTGTGCTTAAAACCATAGCTGCCGGGCTTCATAAAATTGCTAACGATATCCGCTGGATGGGCTCAGGTCCTCGAAGCGGTTTGGGAGAATTATCTCTTCCCGCAAATGAACCCGGAAGTTCCATTATGCCCGGTAAAGTAAATCCTACGCAGGCCGAAGCTCTTACCATGGTTGCCGCACAGGTTTTCGGAAATGATGCCACAATCGGTTTTGCAGGGGCAAGCGGTAATTTTGAACTTAATGTTTATAAACCGGTAATGATTTACAACTTACTTCAATCCATAAGATTAATTTCCGATGCTGCCGAAAGTTTTACTGACCATATGGTGGTGGGCATAAAACCGAATAAGGACAGAATTAAAGAATTATTGAATCAGTCCTTAATGCTTGTTACTGCATTAAACCCCCATATTGGGTATGATAATGCTGCAAAGGTTGCCAAAAAAGCATTTGCGGAAAATACAACTTTGAAAGAAGCTGCAGTGGCTTTGGGATTTTTGACAGCCGAAGAATTCGACGAAAAAGTTAAACCCGAAGAAATGATTGGGCCTAAAGGATAGAACAGTTTCAATTTAGATTCGGCGGGTAATTTTATTTTGCCCGCCGGATAAATATTTAATTTACATTAATCTTTTCTAAAACGATTGTTACCGTTTAACTCTCTGTTTTGCTATTAACAAGATTATTTGTTTTCCATCTTACCGTTTATTCTTTGTCAGATATCGTGAATAAATCTTTATTTACTAAGTTTAAGTTGTTAAACATTAAAATTTTAACGAAACAATCAAAATTCCTTTTGCAAAAATTTTATACAAAAAGCACATTTTATTAATTAACTGATTAAATTTAAGGTCTCTTAAATAAAATTTAGGAAACAAATATTTCCTTCGCTTGTTTATAACAATAATTCTTAAACATCTGGAAAGACTATGAAAAATTTACTTCTCATTATTCTTTTTACAATATTTTCATTTAATATTTTTGCTCAAACGGGGGCGGAATTTACAGAAAAAAATGCTGTAATCGATTCATTTAAAGTTATTAAGCCCGATAACCTGCACTCCAGAATAGACCAAATAGTTACAACGCTTTTAACAAATTATCATTACAAAAAAATTAATTTAAATGATTCATTATCTTCCGTTATTTTTGATGATTACCTTAAATCAATGGATTATAACCGTCTCTATTTTTTACAATCGGATATAGATAAATTTGAAAAATACAGGTATATGTTCGATGATTTTTTAATTCACGGTCAATTGGATATCCCTTTTGAAATTTTTAATGTTTATAAACAAAGATTGTTCGACAGAGTTAAATATGTTGTAAAAAGAATGAAGACCGAGTTTGACTACACAAAAAACGAAACATATATACCGGAACGCGATAAAGCTCCATGGGCAAAAACAAAAAAAGAACTTGATGAAATTTGGAGAAAAAGATTAAAGAATGATGCGCTGAATAAAAAGTTAAAAAAAGAGGATTGGAAAAAAACGGCTAAAGTTTTAACAAACAGATATAAAAGATTTCATAAAGTTATTTTACAATATAAAACCGAAGATGTTTTTCAACTTTATATGAATGCATTTGCCGGTGCGGTTGATCCTCACACTAATTATATGTCGCCGCTTACTTCACAAAATTTTAACATTACAATGTCTTTATCTTTGGAAGGGATCGGTGCATCTCTTACAACAAAGGACGATTATACCACTATTGCCAGAATTATACCCGGAGGTCCTGCTGCCAAAAGCAAAAATCTTTTTGAAAACGATAGAATTGTTGCTGTGGGGCAAGGAGAAAACGGCGAAATGATTGATATTGTTGGATGGCGGCTTGATGATGTTATTCAACTTATACGAGGGAAAAAAGGAACAGTGGTGCGGCTTGCCATTCTTCGTGCAGATGCTACATTGGATATGCCGACGGAAGAGATAAAATTAGTGCGGGATAAAATAAAATTGGAAGAACAAGCTGCAAGCTCCAAAGTAATAAAAATTAATGAAGACGGGGTTGAATATAAAATAGGTGTGATTAAGATACCCGCATTTTATATAGATTTTGAAGCCCAACGTAACGGAGATCCCGATTACAAAAGCACCACAAGAGATGTTCGTAAATTAATAACAGAACTTAATAAGCAAAAAGTTGAAGGACTTATTATTGATTTGCGTAATAATGGCGGAGGTTCTTTGCAAGAGGCAATTGAGCTTACCGGTTTATTTATTACCGAAGGTCCGGTTGTACAAGTGAAAAACTCTATGGGAAAAATTGAAGTTGATAGAGACCCTGACCCCTCGCTTTTTACCGATAAACCGCTTGCCGTTGTAATTAACAGATACAGTGCATCCGCATCGGAAATTTTTTCGGGAGCAATACAAGATTACGGACGTGGAATAATTTTAGGCGAGCAAAGTTTCGGTAAAGGAACCGTACAAAATTTGATTGATTTAAATAGATTTATGCCTACAAAAAAAGAGAAACTCGGTAAACTCAAAATTACTATTGCCAAATTTTATCGCATTACCGGAAGCAGTACGCAAAAGTTGGGTGTAATGCCGGATATCTCTTATCCGTCATTTCCACGTACGGATTTTGGCGAGGCATCACGTCCGAGTGCTTTGAAATGGGATCAAATAGCTCCTTCCGATTACAGGAAATACGGTAATCTTTCACCCTATTTTTCTCAATTAATGCAAAAGCATAAGAAACGTATTGCAAAAAATTTAGAATTTCAATATTTGATTGAAGATATTAAATTGTATAACGAACGTATGGCAAAAAAAGAATTTTCGTTGAATATTGAGGTTCGCAAAAAAGAATGGGCAAAAAATGAAGCCCGCAAAAAAAAACGTAAAAAAGAACGAATTAAAAAAGAAAATCTTATTGAAAAAACCGACGGTAAAGATAAAATTGAAAATCTGAGAATTGATGATCCGTTACTTGAAGAAAGTGGATATATTCTTACCGATTTAGCTTTATTGCTTAAAAAGTAAAAGTAAAGCATAACAAATATTTTAAGAACAGTATCGTATTTTATTACTTACAAATTTTGCGGATATAAATAAGTTTTATTCATATGAATAATTTAATTACTTTTTCGGTAACGGTTTTTACAGGTTTTTTTGCGATAATGAATCCTATTGCAAATGTACCTATTTTTTTATCTTTGGTTGAAGAGGCTGATAATAATACAC